>JAAYPT010000032.1 GCA_012519695.1 Clostridiales bacterium
AGAAGGATAGTGTGGAAGTGATGTTTAAAACACACTTCCAACAGCTAAAAGGCTTTCTGCTAAGTCAGCCCGATAGTCCAAATCTTCTGGGCGTAAACTGTTGATGACGCAGCCGAAACTATTGGGATTTCCGGTACAGTGAATGTATTTGCCGTTGCCAAGATAGATAGCGACATGACCGGGAAAATATAAAAGGTCAGCAGGCTTTATGCAGGAAAATGAAATTTTATGTACCGGGAAATCTTCCTTTATCATAGCGTCTCGATAAATAATAATGCCGCACATGTAGTAGCACATAAAAGTAAAGCCGGAGCAGTCCAGTCCGAGAATCGTTTTGCCACCCCAACGATACTGTGTGCCTAAAAAAGACATGGCATAATTTAAGATACAAGAGCGAAGTTCCCATTCATCCTCAGATAGAACGTCCGGAGCCAGACATCCCGAAGTAGTGGGGACAGGAGTGGGAGGTGCAATTAAGGAAAGAGTAGGAACATAGCCGCAGTATCCGCCGGCGGTTCGGATTTTTTGCCAACCGTCCTGTGGGTTGCCACAGAGGATGACCCGACTTCCCATAAAAAGAGTAGAAAGTACAGGAGCCTGAACCATAGGTGCTTTTAAAAGGTCTGTAGTTTTTCTACAAAGAATAGCTGTGGTGGGAGTTTCCTTCCAGTGGTGAAATGTTTCTGTGGATATGCGGCGAATGTTTTGGCTGTTTATCCACCCTGAATATCCGTAGTCAGTTATAATTTTTAAGGTTCTGCCTCGTTCCTGCACTACGGTAACCAGCCAACCGGATAGCAGTTCGTCAGAGACTGTTTCTTTGGTAGGATTTTCATAAAGCGTTGCTTTAGGAACAATAACAATTCCGGTATACATACAAATCCTTTCCATATAAAATGTTTTAAAATAATGATTACAATAATGCTTGATACAAATTCAGTACATTGCGATAGAAGATATGTTCAATCTCCGTTTCAGAAAATCCGATTTTGCAAAGTTCAGCTTCTAAAAGCGGCAAAAAACTACAATCTTTCATTTCAATATTGTCATCAATACCGTCAAAATCAGAACCAAGCCCAACGCAGGCAAGACCTCCTACATCTACCAGATGGCGGATGTGTCTGGCAACATCTTTGGCATAGCTAAAAAAGCAACCATCACTGTCAGGGGTAGAGGTAAGAAATGGACCATAAAAGTTAGCACCAATTACCCCACCCTTTTCTGCAATTTTTCGGATAAGTTCATCCGGCAGATTACGACACCGACCACAAAGGAAACGAGAATTTGAGTGACTTGCCACAAAAGGTTTTTTGGCAAGGCGGCAAACATCGGTAATCCCCTGGTCTGATAAGTGGGAGACATCAGGAATAATTCCAAGCTGTTCCATAGCATCTAAAAAGGCAATGCCAAGGTGGGTAAGTCCGCCACGGTCAGAGTCATGAACGGGTTCAGCAGGAAATCCCAGCGTGTTTTTGTGATTCCAGGTAAAGGTCATCATACGAGCACCTAAATCATAAAATTCTTTTAATATTCTTAAGTCGCCACCACAAACCTGCCCTTCTTCAATCGTCATAAGAGCAGACATTTTTCCCAGTTTTTCATTTTCTAAAATTTCTGCATAATTAGTAACCGGAGCAATGAGGTCGTTGTTTTTTTCTAGTTCAGACTTAAAAATGCGAATTTGTTCCAGACAAGTTTCGTAAGGATGTTCTGTTTCATCTAAGTCGATAAACATGGCAAAGTTCTGAAGCAGATAGCCGGAAGACTTCATTTTCATAAGGTCCAGTTGAAAATCGTTTTGACGAAGCTGTGAACCTGGGTTTTTATAGATTCTTGAAATTGTATCGCAATGCATATCAATAATTTTCATAAGTATTCCTTCCTTTGTAAAAGCATTTCTATCATATTATGAGAGGTACGGAAAAAAGATACCTAAAAAGTGAAGAAAAAAGCGTTTCTGTTTCGTTATATGTTTTGAAAATCAAAATATTTTAGGTTAAATTAAGAAAAACTAACAATTTTCTTAAGGAAAATATACTACCATAATAACCATAAAATGGAAAAAGTAAAGGGAAAGAAGGGAAAACGTTGGAAGCACTGATAAAAGTAAAGAATATGTGCAAGGTATATAATCCCGGTGAAAACGAAGTCTGGGCATTGGATCATGTAAATTTAGAAATTCAAAAGGGCGAATTTGTGGCAATTATTGGTCACTCCGGTTCAGGAAAGTCCACATTAATGAATATGTTGGGATGTTTGGATATACCTACTTCCGGAGAATATTATCTAAACGGCAAGGACGTGTCTGAACTGGGAGATAATCAACTTTCAGAGATTCGTAATGAGGAAATCGGGTTTATTTTTCAGGGATTTAATTTGATTTCTAATCTAACAGCCATAGAGAATGTAGAGTTACCACTTATTTATCGTGGAATCGGAAGAAGTGAGAGACATAAGCTGGCAATGGAAGCATTAAATATGGTAGGTTTGGAAAAAAGAATTCATCATAAACCGGCAGAAATGTCAGGAGGTCAGCAGCAAAGAGTTGCCATTGCAAGGGCAATTGCAGCAAAGCCACCGGTTATATTGGCAGATGAGCCTACCGGAAATCTGGATTCAGCATCTACCAAGGAAATCATGGGGATTTTGCGAAGTCTGCATGATACCGGAAGAAGTGTCATATTGATTACCCATGATAATGACATTGCGGATCAGGCAAAGCGGGTTGTAAGGATTTTAGATGGAAAAATCGTAGAAGATTATTATAATGACGAGCAAGTGAAGGAGTAAGAGATGAAGAAAAAAGGCATGAGTAAGAGTACCAAAAAAGTATTAAAAATTGTAATTCCTATCTTGATAGTGGTTGTAGTTATAGGAGCTATCATTGCAAATAGTGCAGCAAATGCAGGAGAAGCGATGGCAGAAGCCATGGCAGTAGAGACAACAAGGGTAGAAAAAGGTGATGTAACAGAAACAGTGGAAACCAGCGGAACGGTAGTAAGCGGACAGCAAAAGACATTTTTCTCACCGGTAAATGCAACGGTAAAAACAGCTTCTTTCCAAGTGGGAGATATGGTAAATGCAGGTGATAAGCTGGTAGAGTTTAATCTGGATGACTTAGAACAGCAGAACCAAAAAGCAGAACTCACCGTAAAGGCAAATAGCCTGGGTTACCAGGATAGTGTAAATAAGTCAGCACAGGCAGCACAGACCCAGGCAGATGCTAAAAGCAAAGCAGCAACTTTGCAGCAGCAGGTAGAGGCTAAGAAACAGGAAGTTGCAAACCTTACAGCAGCAATTGCCGGAGATGCACAGGCGCAGGCAGCAGCACTACAGCAGGCAAATGACAGTGTAAACAACCAGATTGCAGCATTACAGCAACAGCAGGAAAATACAACAGCCTTGGTAGCACAGGCACAGGCAGCATATAGTGCCGCTCAGGTAGCACAGCAAAATGCACAGGTTAATTTTGAGGCAGCAGCATCGGGAAATGCAGCAGATGTCGCATCTGCATCCGAGACTTTGAAAGCAGCAAACGCAGCCTTAAGCACAGCAAAAAATGATTATGATACCAATAAAGCACAGTTAGATAATATTACAACACAGATTACAGCGTTACAATCAGAAAGTTCCATTGGAACAGGTGCAAACGAAAATACACAGTTGCAACAGAAACTGACTACAGCCCAGTCAGAACTGGCAGACCTGCAGTCTCAGTTAGAAAGTCAGAAAGCCATTGCAGAAGCAGATAGCGCAACACTTAGTAAAGAAGCAAAGGCACAGATGCAGACCAACAACAATTTAGCAGAATTAGAACAGAAATCCTTGGCAGAGTTGATTCAGGAAGGAAGAAATGGAATCAGCGCAGAATTTAATGGGGTTATTTCTGACAATCAGGTAGTAGAAGGAGCAACCGTTTCTCAGGGAATGCAGTTGTTTACCTTACAGAGTATTGATGATGTAAATGTAAATGTTTCCTTATCTAAAAATGTATATGAAAAAGTAAAAGAAGGACAGAAAGCAACCATTACTTTTGCAGGGCAGACCTATGAGGGAACTGTTACCAAGATTAGTCGTATTGCTACTACTGGTGCTACAGGTGGAAATAATCAGGCAGCTACTTCTACTGCTATTACAGCAACAGTTCATATTGATAATCCGGACAGTAATATTTTCTTAGGAGTAGAAGCAAAGGTATCTATTCATGCAGCAGAAGCAAAGGATGTAGTGATTTTGCCAACAGAAGCTGTAAATATCGGAAAAGATGGAAGCTTCTGCTGGGTATGTGAGGACGGAGTATTAGCAAAACGTAGTATTGAAACCGGTGTTACCTCAGACGATTGTGCGGAAATCACTAAAGGATTAAAAGAAGGTGAAGAAGTAATTACTGATCCGGGAGATAATGAAGAAGGAGATCCAATCACAACCATCACAGCAGGAACAGAAGCAGAATAGTAGTGTAGAATTAGAAAGAGGTACTTAAATGGGAAAGATGTTAGAATATATAAAGATGGCATTAAAGAACATTACTGCCAATAAAGGGCGTTCTTTTCTGACCATGTTAGGTATTATCATAGGAATTGCTTCTGTTATTATGGTAATGGCAGTAGGAAACGGAACTGCAAATGCCATGAATTCCGAGGTACAGGATATAGGAACCGGACAGATTTATGTGTATTGTAGTGAAGATGCGCAAAATGCAGAAGAGTGGATTACTCCGGAAGATATTGAAGCAATCAAAGAAAAGGTAGATGGAATCGATGGGGCAAGCCCGGATGATGCAGCCAGTGGAACAACGGTAACCGGAAAGGGAGAGTTTTCTATCACACTTACCGGTGGAACGGAAGATTCATGGAAATCCTTGAATTATAATATGAAGCGAGGAAGTTACTATACCGAAGCGGATGTACAAGAGGGAAACCGAGTTTGCGTACTTACCGATGAGGATGCCAAGCGTTTGTTTGGTTCTGATGATGTAGTAGGAATGGATTTGGATGTAAATGTAAGCGGAATTACACAAAGTTATCGGATTGTTGGAGTTACCCAGCAAAAGGCAAACGGAAGCTTTGTAAGCTACACCTATGAAGGAATGCCGGTTACATTGAATGTGCCATATACATCCTTTGAATCATTTGGGTGGGAGATGGATGAATTTTATTCGTTTAATGCATTTACAGCAGATGGTGCAGATGCAAAAAAGGCAACCAAAGATTTGATTCATTTATTGGAATCCAGACATCAGAGTGCGGGAGAAGACTATTATCAGATACAGAGTTTTCAGGATATGCTTTCCGAAATGAACAGTATGCTTGGAATTGTAACAACCTTTATCTCCTGTGTGGCAGCAATTTCCCTATTTGTAGGAGGAATTGGTGTTATGAACATCATGCTGGTATCTGTAACAGAACGTACCAGAGAAATTGGAATTCGTAAGTCCCTAGGAGCAAAGACTTCTTCAATTTTAATGCAGTTCTTAGCAGAGGCGGCAATTCTAACCATTGTGGGAGGAATTATCGGAATACTGTTAGGTATTCTCGGAGCAACAGGAATTTGTAGTATTATGAGCAGTGCAATGGAAAGTACAATTCATCCGGGAATCACAGTAAGTACCATATTAGGTGCAACTCTGTTTTCCTGTGCGGTGGGAGTATTCTTCGGAATTTACCCGGCAAGAAAAGCAGCAAAATTAAGTCCAATCGAAGCATTGCGAAGAAATTAATAAAAAATTGAAAGTTTCCCGGAAATACATTATACTAGTAACTAACTAGAGGTAAGACCGGGAGGCTTTTTTATTTATGAAGAAAATACGACAAGGAAAAAGAGACTTAAAAAGTACCATAATTTTTTTGCTGGCACTGGTTATATTTATTTATGCAATTGTTCGATTGGGAATGATATTTTGGGAATACGCCAAAGGACAGAATACTTACGATAAGTTAAATAAATTTACCAGTAGTACGGATGTGGGAAAAGGCGGCGAATTGCCGGAAAACTTTTCTGTGGATTTTGAAGCGTTGAAGAAAATAAATCCGGATATTGTAGGGTGGATTCGTTTTGAAAATATGGACATCAGTTATCCCATTGTACAAGGAACAGATAATGATTATTATTTGACACATTCTTTTGAAAAAGAGGAGATAAAGTGTGGAAGTATTTTCATGGAGGCAGAAAATGCATCCGATTTTAGTGATGATAATACCTTTATCTATGGCCACAATATGAAAGATAAGTCCATGTTTGCAAAACTCAACCAGTTTAAGGATAAACAGATATATAAGGAAAATCCGGAGTTTTTGATTTATACAGAGAATGCAATTTATCGTTATAGTATTTTTTCCTGTTATGTAGCAGATATTTCATGGGATTCCTTTAATTATCAGTTTGCCACAGAAGATGCATATGGAGAGTGGCTACAAACAGTGAAAAACAGAAGTATTTATGACACAGGTGTAACCCCACAAAAGGACCAAAAAACGGTAACGCTAATGACTTGTACTCCTTCCGGAGAAAATTATCGTTTCTTGGTGCATGGAGCATTAGCTGAAGTAATTCAGCCAAAGGAAAAGTAAAGCGGGAAAGAGAAAGGGAGAGAAAAATGGAGCATATAGAAGAAGCAGAAAAGGTGCAGCAGTTTCTGGATATGGTAGAAAAAAGTAATAATATTGTATTTTTTGGCGGAGCGGGTGTTTCTACCGAAAGTGGAATTCCGGATTTTCGTAGCGTAGACGGATTGTATCATCAACAGTATGATTATCCACCGGAAATGATATTAAGCCATACGTTCTACCGTCAAAAACCGGAGGAATTTTATCGCTTTTATCGTAATAAGATGCTTTGTCTGGATGCAGAACCCAATATGGCACATAAGAAATTAGCAGAGTTGGAAGCAAAAGGAAAAGTAAAGGCAGTTGTTACCCAAAATATTGACGGATTACACCAGAAGGCAGGAAGCAAGAAGGTGTTAGAACTTCACGGAAGTATTCATCGCAATTACTGTGAATCCTGCCATGCGTTTTATGATGCAGAATATATTCTGCACAGCGAGGGAGTACCCAAATGCGAAAAGTGTGGAGGAGACATTAAGCCGGATGTGGTATTGTATGAAGAAGGATTAGATAATAAGACCATTCAAGAGGCAATTTACTATATCAGTCAGGCGGATATGTTGATTATTGGAGGAACTTCTCTTGCAGTATATCCGGCAGCGGGTTTAGTAGACTATTATCAGGGACATAAGTTAGTAGTTATCAATAAGTCAGCAACCACGAAAGACAGTAGTGCGGATTTAGTACTTCCAGTGGCAATCGGTGAGTTATTTGGAAAAATTACCTGCTAATAAAAGCAACAATACAAATATAGAATACAGATGTCTATAAAATATAGAGTAGAAATATAGAAGGAAAGGAAGAAAACAGTATGCCAATACAATATGAAGTGGGGGATATTGTAAAATTAAAGAAGCAGCATCCCTGTGGCAGTCATGAGTGGGAAGTGCTTCGTGTGGGAGCAGATTTTCGCTTAAAGTGTATGGGATGTGGGCACCAGATAATGATAGCAAGGAAGCTGGTAGAAAAAAATACAAAAGAAATTCGCAAAAGTTCTTGAAAAAAACGGATAGATATGGTAATATATTAGCTCGTGATATATTAGTTAATAATTTATCCTTGCTCCCTGCACAGGCAAGGGGCCAAAAGACCAAAAGGAGGTAAGACAAGCATGAACAAGTATGAATTAGCACTCGTTGTTAATGCAAAAGTCGAGGATGATGTAAGAACCGAAACCGTAGAAAAGGCAAAAGAGATTATTACTCGTTTCGGTGGAACAGTAACCAACGTAGATGACTGGGGAAAGAAGAGATTAGCTTACGAGATCCAGAAAATGAGAGAAGGTTACTATTACTTTATTCAGTTCGATGCAGAAGCAGATTGTCCAGCAGAAGTAGAATCTCGTGTTCGTATTATGGACAATGTACTTCGTTTCTTATGCGTTAGACAGGACGAGGCGTAATAGAAAGAGGAGATAACATGAATAAGGTTATACTGATGGGTAGATTAACCAGAGACCCGGAAGTTCGCTATTCACAAGGCGAACAGGCTACAGCGATAGCAAGATATACTCTGGCAGTAGATAGAAGATTCAGACGTGACGGAGATCAGCAGACCGCAGATTTTATTAACTGCGTTGCCTTCGGAAGAAGCGGTGAGTTTGCTGAGAAGTATTTCCACAAGGGAATTAAGGTTGTAGTAACCGGAAGAATCCAGACTGGAAGCTATACAAATCAGGAAGGACAGAAGGTTTACACAACAGACGTTGTCGTAGAGGAACAGGAATTTGCAGAGAGCAAAGCAGCAAGTGAAGGTCAGGGCGGTGGATACCAGCCAGCAGGAAGACCGGAACCAAGTGCAGCTGTAGGTGATGGTTTCATGAATATTCCAGATGGAATTGACGAAGAATTACCCTTTAATTAGAACAGGAGGTAAAGGCAATGGCTTACAATAAAACCGAGAAAAGCGATTCTCCAATGAAGAGAAGAGGCGGAATGCGTAGAAGAAAAAAAGTTTGCGTATTCTGTGGAAAAGATAATGTAATCGATTACAAAGATACAAATAAATTAAAAAGATACATCTCTGAAAGAGGAAAAATTCTTCCTAGAAGAATCACAGGAAACTGTGCAAAACATCAGAGAGCTCTCACTGTAGCAATTAAGAGAGCAAGACATATCGCTTTAATGCCATATGTAACAGACTAATAAATAGTTAACGTAAACACCCGTTATCTTCGGATAATGGGTGTTTTTGTGTTAGATGATAAAGTAAAAAATTGCAATACATCTTGGGTAGAAACTATTTTAGGAACCGGTGGGTGTACCAAATCGCTGCAAACGGAACAAGTATACTGATTTATTTTAAAGCTATAAAGGGAGTTGGAAACGGAAGGGGATAGTGTATTAATATCAGTAAGATTACATACCAGTACGGTGCCGTTTCGTTTGGTATATGCCTCTTTTTGCGTCCATATCCTGAAAAAACGTTCTTGCTTTTCCTTATCTGTTGCAGCTGAAATATAGGCGATTTCATCCGGATGAAAGACAGTGTCCATAATTTCAAAAGGAGCCTTTTCGCAGGTTTCCACATCAACTCCAACCGTTGTGTTGGGAGAAACACAACATAAGACAGCATTTCTGGTATGGGAAAAATTAAAATCAATGGAAGGGTTTGTGATAAGAGAGGGTTTATGATTATCCTCGGAGTGAAATTGGAGGTCTTTCCAAGTAAGTGGGGTATGTATTAAAAGTATCATGCGGGTAAGAAGCGCGGCATAGAGTGAAAGTTTTCGATCAGCAGGATGAACATAACGTAAAAGGTGAGCACGGCGTTTGGGAGAGATATAGGCCAGCAAATCTTCCTCTATGGGTGTCCAGGTATCAGAAAGAAAAGATAAAAAATAAGTGTACATATTAGTACGCTCCTTTGTGTTTTTAGTTTGAAAAATATAAGTACCATGTTGTCCGAGAAAAAGTAACTGCACACAGTATATTGGGCAACATGGTATTATTTATTTCATAGTACTATTTATTTCATAGCTTCTTTAATTGCATTTAACAGTTCATCGTATGTTTCATATGCAGGAAGTTCCGGATAATCTGCCTTAATTTTATCGGTACTTCTGAAAAGGAATCCCGCCTTGCTGGCCTGAATCATTCCAAGGTCATTGTAAGAGTCTCCGCTGGCAATGGTTTCAAATCCAATAGACTGAAGTGCTTTTACCGTACTTAACTTAGACTGTTCTGTTCTCATTTTAAATCCGGTAATTTCACCATTGTCTGCAACTTCAAGTGTATTACAAAACAGTGTTGGCCATCCTAATTTTTCCATTAAAGGTGTTGCAAACTGAGTAAATGTATCGCTAATAAGGATTACCTGACTGAATGTACGCAGTTCATCGAGAAATTCTCTTGCCCCTGGCAACGGATCAATCTTAGCGATTGTTTCCTGAATCTCTTTTAATCCAAGACCGTGTTCTTTTAAGATGCTCAGTCTCCAGTTCATTAGTTTATCATAGTCTGGCTCGTCACGAGTTGTCTTCTTTAACTCAGGAATTCCACTTGCTTCTGCAAATGCAACCCAAATCTCAGGAACCAGTACGCCTTCTACATCAAGACAAGTAATATACATAAATCATATCCTCCAATAATTCGGTAATTTATAATATGACAGAAAATAGTAGTTGTAACACTCTGTCACTTTAATTCAACGAATTTATATTATCATATTATAATTCTTTTTTCTACCCAAAATGGTAATTTTATGAGAAAAGGTATTAAAATAAAAAATGACTAAAAAGGAGCGTGGGAAATAGGTACTAAACCGCGAAAAATCAAGGCTTCTGGGCATTTTTGGAAACTAAATTCTGTTGACATCTGAAAAATTTTATAATACTCTTTCTATATGGAGGATTTTATGACAAAATACTACATTTCTACATATTATATCAATGCATACTTGAATAATGAACAGTCGGAACCGTCCAGTGTAATTCATTTAGTATTGTATATAGGGGCAGTAGAAGAAGAAAAAATGTTTTATGTATTAGAGGAGAATACAAAAAAATACTTAGAAAATTTCCAAAATATGCATCTGTCAGAATGTATAGCATTTCGACATAAAAAAGTGACCCTAGAATCTGTAGGGGAATTTTTTTATGGAAAATTGAGCGAATTACTGAAACAGCAAGGGGCAGAGTTGTATCAGATAGAGGTTTATACGACATCAACACGCCGCTATAAGGTTTCAGACAGATTGTTGCTTCCATTTCAGTATCCGGGGGACGTAGTGAAGAGAATTGAACATATCAGGGAATGGAGCCAGCGCTTATATTCGGCAGGAAAGGAAGAAGCGTATGAGGAACAAAAGAAGAAGTAGAAACAGGATCAACACAGGTAAATATACAGAAAATGCAATGCGCATTTGACTCATCAAATTTATATTTACATATAGTTGGTGGCGATTCCAATACTTGGGATGCCTTACCTCAGATTCAGTTAGAAATAAATCAGACACCGTTAAGCGGTGTATTAAATAATATAGTTCTTACATGCGAGAATATCCCGGAGGGATAATCAATGGAGAGAAAGAGTAACCGGAACATTAACCAGAAGCAATCGGACGAATATGATTGATATTACAATTCCCTTTTTAGCATTGGGTTATAAAGGAACAGATGTTACGCAAGTATTGGTAAAAGCATTTGTAAATGGAAATCAGGAGGGCGAATGTAATGCAACAGCCCTAAATACAGAAGTTCCCACAATTCCCCAGAGCCCCATTACCATTGATGGAGATTTTTCGGATTGGGCTGGATATAATCTTAATTATATGAATGCGAGCGGTATTAATATGCTGTCTATGACTTGTGATGGGGAAAATATTTTTATTCGAGTGGTAGAGGACGGAAGTTATGATTATAGTTTTCCGTGGCAGAGTACCAACTTAGGATTAACTTCTAATATGGGGAAGGTGCTTTGGCTGAATCCGTCTTTGACAGGTCAGAATGAAAATGCAGAACTTACTTTTCTTGGAATTGAAGGTTCTTATGGAAGATGTAATCGAGTAGATGGTGTATATAATTGGGAGCTCAAAATTCCACTATTTGAGATTTGGAGCAGTGTCACTTATGTATCTGAAATTAATATAGTATCGAAAGACAACAGAGCACAGCCTATTTTGATTGTATCCAATCCGGCATATGTAAAGCCGGGAGAGGATGGTGGTCTGGATGTAAGTTCTAATATAGTAATTGATGGTTATTACGAAGATTGGAGCGGAATACCTCATACAGATATTACTTTTAACGATAATGATAAGGCAAATAATCAACTTGGTGCTATATATATGGGGGAGAACTATATGTATGTACATTATAAGCTGAACCGATTATTTAATTCCCATATTAGAGTGGATTATATGGAAATCAAAATAAATGGGACAAGATATAGCCTTCGTGTATTACCGGTAGATGCCAATGGCAATTACGAAGCGAATCGTGAGAATCAGATTCAAAGTCTGGGAGCGGGAATTTATACAGATTATGGTGTGTTCCTGTGTGATGTACCAAATGCACAAAATTTTTATAATAACCTAAACGGACAGGCGGCAATTACCATTTACGAGACACCGCGTACAAACCAGACTCTCGGCGATGAGGTAGAGTTTTCTCTAAGTTATGATACATTAGAACAGTTGACCGGAATAAAACGTTCTGAAATACGAAAGGTGGAGCTTTACAACCCACATCTTGGAAATCAGTGGTTAACAGCGGTAGGGACATCCAGTGGGCCATGGATTGGAGTAGGCGTTTCAGTTGTAGCCGCAATTGCTTTGTATTATGTATGGGATAAAAGACGTAAGAAAAAAGAGGAACTTGAATGAGCATAGTAACGATAATAGCTTTTTTTGCATGGATTTATATTCTTTCTGTTTTAAAACGCAGTAAACTGGATTTCTGGTATTTTATTATCGGAAGTGTAGGAATGTTTGTATTTTACATGGTACTGTTAGAACCGGTTTTGACAGTTCCGTTGCAAAAAGCAGTGGCAGCGGTAGCCGGAGTTTTGGGAGATGCAACAGGGATGTTTACTTCTTATTTTCAACAGGGAATTTTGTTTGTTTCCTGTGATACAGGGGCAATTTCCATGTACATTGACTATGAGTGTTCCGGTATTATTGAAATAGGAGCATACTTATCATTACTGATGTTTTTTGAGGTATATTCTGTGCGGGAAAAAATAGTACTTGCTGTATTGGGAAGTATCGGAGTTTTTTCCGCGAATATAATAAGGATATTTATTATTGGAAGTATGATACATCTGGGTGGAAGTGATATGTATTTTGTAGCACATACCATTGTGGGTAGAATTATATTTTATGGATTTACCATTGTGCTGTATTTTTATGTATTCACCAAAGGACAGATTAGGCATCAAAAGATAGGAAAGTTTAATTATGACATTTCTCAGTAATTTTTTTAGTTCATCTATTATATTTTGGATGGCTTGGGTCATTATACCGGTAATCATGGAAATTATACCGGCGATTATGGACTTCGTGATTTTATTAAAGCGCAGAATCTATTTAAATACAAGTCATGCAATTTACATTGATGGCAAGCGTGGACAAGTACATCCCCATACATGGGAGTTGACATTACATCTGTTGTATATGCAGGAAAATTTCATTGCCTTTCATACATTAGAAAAGCGAATCGAGCAGTATATGGCGAAATATCAGGATATATGTTTGAACGATGTAGAGCCCTTTGACAGAATTAATCCTACCTTAGAAAATTGCTGTGAGCATTTTAAGAACGAGTTAAAAGATATTCTCATAGTAAATAAAGGAGTAACCCAAATAAAATTTACCTATCCGTATTTCAAGCAGGGAGTGCTATTGAGTATCGTTGGAATGATAGGGCTTATAGGAGTGGCAATGAGTATATCACAAAAAAGACCTTTTACTTACCGACGGAAAATGGTATAATAATGTGCGTATTAGGCAGTGAGCAGTGCAAAGGCTACGGCATAGTGGAATCCGGCGGCACTGCTGTAAATGGTTATTTTGACAGCAAGCATATTTATGCAGGAGAGAGTAAATGAAAAGAAAAATTCGTTTAAAAGGACAGCTAAAGACATACATGTACTGGCCATTGATGCTTACCATACTAGTAGTATTGATGAATATTCCGGTATATTACATGAATACGAAAGCGGGAATTTGTGTTTCTATCTTTACTGTACTGTATTTTATTGTAGTATTGTCAGCGTATTTTTTTAATAAACCGGCAATGCTGAATGAAATTATCAATTTTGCAACCCAATATGCAACAGTACAAAAACATTTGTTAAATGAATTTGAAATACCGTATGCGTTATTGGATTATAACAGCAAAATATTGTGGATGAATCAGGAGTTTCAAAAAGTTACTGAGAAAGATAAAAAATATCATAAGTCCATAACAACGATTTTTCCGGTAATCACCAGAGAATTGCTGGAAAAGGAAGGTGACACAAATAATGTGCAGGTTACCTATGGAGAAAAAATATACCGTGCCAGCATGAATCGGATTTATTTTGATGAAGTGACAGAAGACAGTGATGTAATTGAGTTGGAAAATAACGAGCAATACCTTACAGCCTTGTATCTCTTTGATGAGACAGAACTTCATCATTATATTCAGGAAAACAAAGAACAGCAGTTAGTGTCTGCACTGGTGTATATTGATAACTATGAAGAAGCATTGGAAAGTATCGAAGAAGTAAAACGTTCCTTATTGGTGGCATTGGTAGACCGAAAGGTAAGTAAATATTTCTCCGAGCGAGACAGTATTGTAAAGAAAATTGAAAAAGATAAGTATTTTGTTGTATTTAAACACAAATATTTAGACCAACTTATTGAAGATAAGTTCAGTATATTGGAAGAAGTAAAGACCATAAAAGTAGGAAATGAAATGGCAGTAACGCTGAGTATCGGTGTAGGTGTCAATGCCACAAATTACAATCAGAAGTACGAGTACTCCCGTATGGCAATCGACCTTGCATTAGGACGTGGCGGAGATCAGGTAGTGGTAAAAGATGGCGAGAAGATTTCCTATTTCGGTGGAAAGTCCAGACAGGTCGAGAAAATGACACGAGTAAAAGCGCGAGTAAAAGCACATGCTTTGCGTGAAATTATGGAGACCAAAGATCAGGTTCTCATTATGGGACATAAGATTAGTGATATGGATGCTTTTGGTGCAGCAGTAGGTGTATATTGTGCCGCACAGGTATTAGGGAAAAAGGCACATATCGTAATTGACGAAGTGACTTCTTCTTTACGTCCGATGAAGGAATGTTTTGCAGAAGAAAAAGGATATCCGGTGGATATGTTTGTAAGAAGTGAAAAAGCAATGGAATTGGTAGACTATAATACAGCCGTTGTAGTAGTAGACACCAACCGACCGAACTTCGTAGAATGCCCGGATTTATTAAACCGTACAAAGACCATTGTGGTATTTGACCATCATAGACAGAGCAGTGAAGTGATTGATAATGCAGTGCTTTCTTATATTGAAACATATGCATCTTCTACTTGTGAAATGGTAGCAGAAGTATTGCAGTACTTTAATGAAAATATTCATTTAAAGCCGGCGGAGGCAGATTGTATCTATGCAGGTATTTTAATTGATACCAATAACTTTATGACGAAAACCGGAGTGCGAACCTTTGAAGCAGCGGCATATTTAAGACGTTGTGGTGCAGAGGTGACACGAGTGCGTAAGCTGATGCGAGACGATATGGAAGCATATAAGGCAAGAGCAGAAGCAGTACGTCATGCACAGGTGTATCGAGGTGCATTTGCTATTTCTATCTGTCCGGGAGAAAATATTGAAAGTCCTACAATTGTAGGGGCACAGGCTGCAAATGAACTATTAAATATAGTGGGAATCAAAGCGTCTTTTGTACTGACAGAATATAATGATAAAATATATATCAGTTCTCGTTCGATTGATGAAATCAATGTACAGATTATCATGGAGCGCATGGGTGGCGGTGGTCATCTGAACATGGCAGGAACCCAGTTGGTAGATTGTACATTAGAAGAGGCAGAAGCACAATTAAAAGACACCTTAGATCAAATGATTGAAGAAGGAGATATAGAAATATGAAAGTAATATTATTAGAAGATGTAAAAGCTCTTGGAAAAAAGGGTGATATTGTAAATGTTAGCGATGGATATGCAAGAAATATGATTTTACCAAAGAAATTGGGGGTAGAGGCAACCAGCAAAAATATGAATGATTTGAAACTTCAAAACCAGCATGCAGATAAGGTTGCGAAAGAAAACTTAGAAGCAGCAAAAGCATTAGCAGAAGAAATCGCTACAAAACAGGTAACAGTTAAGATTAAGACTGGAGAAGGCGGAAAGACCTTTGGTTCTGTTTCAAGCAAAGAAATTTCAGCAGCAGCAAAAGAACAGTTAAATTTAGCATTAGATAAAAAGAAAATGCAGTTAGAAGAAGGTGGGTTAAAGACTTTGGGAACCCATGAAGTAACCATTAAACTTCATCCAAAGGTAACCGCAACATTGAAGGTAAAAGTAACAGAAGAATAGGAGGACCCGGTTATGGAGGAAGCTCTTATCAAACGGATTATGCCCAATAGTCTGGAAGCAGAGCAATCGGTTATCGGTTCTATGATTATGGATAAGGAGGCAATTGTAATTGCCTCTGAAACTTTGATAAAAGAAGATTTTTATCATCAGCAGTATGGAATCTTATTTGAATCTATGATTGAACTTTATAACGAGGAACAACCGGTGGACGTAGTTACCTTACAGAACCGTTTGCGGGAAAAGGATGTTCCGGCAGAATTAAGCAGCATGGAATTTGTAGGAGAACTGGTAACAGCTGTTCCGACTTCTGCTAATATCAAATATTATGCCAATATTGTAAAAGAAAAAGCAACACTGCGAAAATTGATAAAGGTAAACGAAGAGATTGCCAATGAATGTTATCTGCAAAATGAAAGTGTAGATGATATTATGGCAGATACGGAAAAGAAGATTTTCAATCTCTTGCAAAAT
The DNA here is from genome assembly GCA_012519695.1 of Clostridiales bacterium. Taxonomy (GTDB): domain Bacteria; phylum Bacillota; class Clostridia; order Lachnospirales; family Lachnospiraceae; genus Petralouisia. The sequence continues at coordinate 16,617 of JAAYPT010000032.1, forward strand.
AAAAGCGGTGGTGATTATGTTCCCATTAAAACAGTAGTTATCAATGCGCTTGAAAAAATAGAACAGGCATCCAAGACAAAGGGTAGTGTTACCGGAATAGCAACCGGATTTGTGGACTTAGATTATCGTATGTCCGGACTTCAGCCTTCTGACCTGATTCTGGTAGCAGCACGTCCATCTATGGGAAAAACAGCGTTTGTCCTAAACATTGCTCAGTATGTGGCATTTCACAGCGATATGTGTACAGCAATCTTCAGTCTGGAAATGTCAAAGGAACAGTTGGTAAACCGTCTGTTCTCCTTGGAATCCCGTGTGGATGCACAGTTACTTCGTTCCGGTAATCTTGCAGACTCTGATTGGGAAAAGCTCATTGAAGGAGCAGGAACCATAGGACGTTCTAAGTTAATTATTGACGATACGCCGGGTATTTCTATTTCAGAGCTACGTTCTAAATGTCGTAAGTATAAGTTAGAGCACGATTTGAAGCTAATCATCATCGACTACTTGCAGTTGATGTCCGGTAGTGGAAAAAGCGATTCCAGACAGCAGGAAATTTCTGATATTTCCCGTTCTTTGAAGAGTCTTGCCAGAGAGTTAAATGTGCCGGTAATTGCATTGTCTCAGTTAAGCCGTCAGGTAGAACAGCGACCGGATCACCGTCCGATGCTTTCCGACCTTCGTGAATCCGGAGCCATTGAGCAGGATGCCGATGTGGTAATGTTTATTTATCGTGATGATTATTATAATAAGGATACACCGGATAAAAACATTGCAGAGATTATTATTGCAAAACAAAGAAATGGTCCAATTGGTACGGTCAACTTGGTTTGGTTACCACAGTACACCAAATTTGCCAATATGGAGAAAAATTAATTCAAGATTTAATATGCAAAAAAACATGCTTATTGTAAAAGAAAACAGATATTTTTCTAAAAAGAAAAGTATCTGTTTTTTTCTGTCAGTATTTCACGATGAAAAATGATTGTAACCTGTAGAAGAAATCGCTAGAATAGAAATAAAGGAAATGGACAAGTATATGGCATATTCCTAAAAGGAGGTAGAGAATGTGGAAAAATTACGCTATATGATTTCAGATGCGGCAAATATAGTCAATGTAGAGTCTCATGTCTTGCGTTATTGGGAAGAGGAGCTGGAACTTCAAATTCCAAGAAATGAAATGGGACACCGCTATTATACAGAAGAGAATATAGCGCAGTTTCAAAAGATAAAAGAGTGGAAAGAAAAAGGGTATCAATTAAAAGCCATTCGGATGATGATACATAACGGTGGAATGAATTCGGAAAATGCTGTTTTATCAGAAGTAACAATGGGAAATAGTGAAATGTCAAAACCCATGGTTGCCGGTAAACAACATGATAATTCCGCTTTGAACACCGTTAAGCTGGAACAATTTCAGAATATGATGATTAAAATTGTAAGACAGGCGGTAGAGGAAAATAATCAGGCACTTGGAAAAGAAGTAGGGGTTCAGGTGGGAGACAGAGTCTTAAAAGAAATGAACTATCTGATGCGAGAACAAGACGAGGCAGAGGAAGAGCGATTCCGCAAATTAGATGCAGCGATTCGTACCCATCAAAAGGGGAAACGGTTTCATAGAGAAAAGTCAGAAAGAAAACTATTTGCAAAGAAAAAGCTGGATCCAAAATTAACCACATAGAAGCATTTGATTTTTCTCGCTACTCGCGTAAAAAGAGGCTGTTTTACCAAATGGTAAAACAGCCTCTTTACCGTACTATTGAAATAATTAGCCCTGCTCAATAGCTCCTGTTGGACAGGCACCAGCACAGGTTCCGCAGTCTACACATGCGCTTGGATCGATTTCGTATTTGCCATCACCAGCGGAGATAGCACCTACTGGACATTCACCTTCGCATGTTCCACAGCTTACACAGCCGTCAGTAATTACGTATGCCATACTATTTTCCTCCTTTTATAAAATGAATATTCATTTAAGCTACCACATTGATAGCTTTTCTTTATTTTAATACAAATAGGTAGTGATTACAAGGGAAATTGATGGTGGTTTTGGTATTTTTTTGTGTACAGCAGGGAGAAAAATTGAATTTTTTATGAGAAAGTGCTAAAATAATTTATATGGAAAAATTAAAAACTTACACACACAAAGTACAATATTACGAAACAGATGCAATGGCAATCGTACATCATTCCAATTATATACGTTGGTTTGAAGAAGCCAGACTGGATTATCTGGAACAGATAGGTCTTCCTTATGATGAAATTGAAAGACGCCAGATTATGATTCCGGTATTGGGAGCAGCCTGTCAGTATCGACAAGCAGTTCGATTTGGAGAAACAGTGTGGATTGATACTGTGGTTACCCGTTTTAACGGCTTGAAGTTTACTGTGGCTTATAAAGTATATGATGAGACACGCAAGATACTGCATGCAGAAGGCACCACAGAACACTGCTTTTTAGATGCACAGTTTCGACCAATCCGGTTAAAGAAAGTAGCACCGGATATTTATGAGAAATTTTCCGCTTGCGTTGAATAAAAGCGGAAAAGGCAATTTTTTTGATAAAAGATTGCATAATGGACAGAATGGTATTATAATAAGGAACATGTTAAAAACGAAGGAGGTAACGAAATGGCACAGGTAACCAAAGACACAATGATTGGTGAATTACTTCAGATTGATGAAAATGTTGCACCAATTCTTTTAGAGATTGGTATGCATTGCCTTGGCTGCCCATCTTCTCAGATGGAAACAATTGCAGAAGCTGCAATGGTACACGGCATTGATCCAGAGGCATTAGTAAATAGAATTAATGACTTTTTAGCAAAATAATAAGTTGATGCAAAAGTGGCTGTCACTTCTAATTGGAAGAGGCAGCCATTTTTATCTTTTTATCTGTTTTTGTATTTTGATAAGAAATCTGTTCGTGAATAAGATTTTCCCATCTCAATTTATTTTTAGTTTTTTGCGAACCTCCTTTCTGAATTAAAATATGTGTGATATATTAGCTGTCGTAAGGTATCCAGATTACCTTGCGAAAAAGATTGTTTTTCTACTGTTCCCAAATGATTCCCGTTTTGCCAGCACGCAATAATTTTTATGTTATAAGTTAAAGGAACAATTTTCCGATATGAAAAGAGTGAAAATTTACTTATAAATAGTTTGGAAGTAAAGGCAACATAGTCCAATGTTGCAAAAGAATATCGGATAGAAAAACAAAATAGAGATGAAATTGAAAATATCTGACACAGACTGCATAAAATAATTTTAGTAATCATATATATAATATAAAATAGGGAAAATATGATTCTCTGGAAAAACGAGACATAACACGCTTTGCGAGTTTTCTCGTTATTGCGGTGCTTCTGGAATGTTCATGCAAGCATGTCATTCTCATCGCTACCTGCGTAAATCATAGACTCATCCGTGGGGATGAGAAAGAATAAAAAGACCTATTTATGAGGTTGTGTGTTATAGTGATTCCTTTCTGTCTGAGCCAGAAAAACATCTCTTGCTATGTTATACACAAAACTGTCGAAAAAAACAATGCTTTTTGTAGAATTTTTAGAAATTTAATAGTTTTTTAATAAAATATAGGGGAGTTCAACTTGACGAAAGGTTATAATATGTAATATACTTTGTTTACTCAAAAGTATATTAATTCCTGATGTGTAACATGAAAGAAGGAAGTGATTATATGAAAATTGAAAAAGTAAGTGAGAATCAGATTCGATGCACCCTTACCAAGGAAGACTTGGCAGATCGTCAGATTAAGCTAAGTGAATTAGCATATGGAACGGAGAAGGCAAAGGCACTTTTTCGGGATATGATGCAGCAGGCAGCATATGAATGTGGATTTGAAGCAGAAGATATACCGCTGATGATTGAAGCGATTCCGTTGTCAGCAGACACCATAATTTTGATTATTACAAAGGTTGAATATCCGGATGAACTGGACACAAGATTTTCCCAGTTTGCACCGGGGGATACCGTGGAAGAGACGCAAGAAGCATTTGATAATGAAGAAGGCGAGAAGATTTACGAGGCTGCCGGAGCAGATGATATCTTAGACTTGTTCCGCAAGATTCAGGCAGAACATAAGAAAGCGGAAGATTTAAGAAAGGCAAATCAATTTGTTCCGTTAGGAAAGGCAATCAATGGAGAAAAGCCAGAAGAACAGCCGGCAGAGGAAACAGTGGTAGTAGACATTACCAAGCTGTTTGTATTTGAAGGATTTGATGAAGTAAATCGTCTTGCACATGTGCTGAAGGGATTTTACAACGGCTGCAACGTATTGTATAAAAATCGATTAAACCGCAAGTACTATCTGGTGGTTAGTAAGAGCCAGCATAGTCCGGAAGAATTTAACAAAGTATGCAATATTTTGTCGGAGTACGCACATCAGGAAAAATATTCCAATGCAATCAAAGCATATTTTGAAGAGCATTATGATATTATATTGAAAGAAAATGCATTGCAGATATTGAGTGAAATATAGGAAACAAAGCCCCTTGTGCTCATGCATGAGGGGCTTTATCATGTATTATAGGAAAGACTTATTATGAACAAGGGAGTACATAGGAGGATATTATGGCAGAAATAGACAGATCAACGCCAAAGGCTAATGTAAAAAAAGGTGCAACTAGAAGACCTATAAACAATAAAAGGCAACAGAAAAATAATCATTCTGTGATTATTGCAGCTGTTTTTATTGTAGGAGTGATTCTAATTGCGGGAATAAGCTTGTTAGTGAAAAAGTACAGTCCGAGCAAGGAGCGAGTGAACTTAAATAGTTATTACAATGTACAAAACGAAGAGGATATGGCGATTGTGGTAGACAATCAGCGACTGGAGGATGTAGCAAAGAACTGGGAAGGACATGTGTATTTGGAGTATCAGACGGTACACGATTATTTGAATGAACGTTTTTACTGGGATGCCAATGAAAATATTTTACGCTATGTAACGCCGACAGATGTAATATCCGTAAATGCCGGAGAACAGAGTTATATGGTTACAAAATCCAGTGAGAATACAGACTATACCATTGTAAAAGTGGATGCTGATAAGATGTATATTGCGTTGGATTTTGTACAAAAGTATACAGAATATCCGGCAATCAGCTATAAAGTATATGAAAAACCGAACCGTGTTGCAATTGAAAGTAAAGGTGGTACCATAAAGACGACAGAAGTAAAACGCAGTACAGAAATTCGCCAGAAGGGCGGTATTAAGAGTCCAATCGTTGTAGACGTGGAAAAGGGAGCTACGGTAACAATTCTTGAGAGCGGTAACGATTGGGATAAAGTTTGCACACAGGATGGTATGATTGGTTATATAAGAAATAACAAACTGGGTAGCGAACAGAAAACCACTGTGAAAGCCAAAGGTGAGCAACCGGTATTTAATCATTTGTTAAAAGATAAGACCATCAGTATGGGATGGCATCAGGTAACCAATCAAGATGGAAATAAGAAAGTTGCCAATGTATTGCAATCTACCAAAGGGATAAATGTATTGTCTCCCACATGGTTCTATTTAAATGATAATGACGGAAATATCTATTCCCTGGCAAATCATGATTATGTAAATTACTGTCATCAGCAGGGCGTGGAAGTGTGGGCGTTAATTAGTAACTTGGAGAATTCAGAAGTAGATACCACTTATGTATTAACCCACACATCGGTGAGAGATAAACTAGTAAATCAGATTATTGCATCGGCAATAGAATATAACTTAGACGGAATTAACTTAGACTTTGAAGCTTTAGCGGGTGAAGTGGGTGACGCTTATATCCAGTTTATTCGAGAATTGTCAATTAAGTGCGAAAACAATAATATTGTATTGTCGGTTGACAACTATGTGCCGTCTTCGTATACTGCTTTTTATAATCGAAGCGAGCAGGCATTGTTTGCAGACTATATAGTAATTATGGCATATGATGAACATACCAGAGCATCGGAAGATGTAGGGTCAGTAGCGTCTATTGGATTTGTGAAAAAAGGAGTAGAAGACACACTGGCAGAAGTTCCGGCAAATCAGACAATTCTTGGTATGCCATTTTACACAAGAGTATGGGAACTGACAGCGAAAGATGGCGCAGGAGAAGATGTGGAGTCTGCATCGGAAGACTACCTGCCATATACTTTTACCTGTAGCGAAGAAGGAATGCAAACCGTAGAAAATCGTTACACAGTAAATGGAGCACAGCCAACATGGGATGATACCACAGGACAGTATTATGTAGAGTATGAAAATAGTGGAAAAACCTATAAAATATGGATTGAAAATGAAGCGTCTTTAGAAGAAAAATTAAAAGTTATGAAAGACAATTCTCTTGCGGGAGCAGCTTACTGGAAGTTGGGATTTGAACGGGCAACAGCCTGGGATACCATAATAAAATATGTAAATTAGAGTAGTAAACTTATAGTGAAAAGCGTCTATTTTCTATTAAATTAGAAAATGGGCGTTTTTCTTATGCTATAAAAATGTTGACAAAACGAAAATAAAATATATAATTAAACCGTGAGTTTAATTAAAGAGGAGGAAACAACGTGGCAAGACGAAAAAAAGAGCCAAGAGCGGTACATAGACAAAATATAGCAACGGCAGCAGAGGAACTGTTTACCAAAAAAGGAATTGAAGCAACATCCATGGATGAAATAGCCCAAAAGGCAGGGTATAGTAAAGCAACATTGTATGTATATTTTCAAAATAAGGAAGAGATTGTAGGGCTATTAGTATTAGAGAGTATGAAAAAGCTATATGACTACATAGTGGGAGCAATTCAGGAAGAGAAGAGCATGCGAGAACGATACTTGCTGATTTGCCAAGGACTTGTGCGATATCAGGAAAAATATCCATTTTATTTTCAGATTGTATTGAAAGGAATTAATGTGAACTTTGAACAAGAGGAGTGCTTGCCGGAAGAAGAGGAAACATTTCGAATTGGTGAAGAACTGAATCTGGTGTTAAAAAAGTTTGTGGAAGAGGGAATTGCAGCGGGGGAATTTCGTCAGGAAATTAATAGTATATCAACCGTATTTGCGTTTTGGGGAATGTTATCCGGTTTAATACAGTTAGCTGTCAATAAAGAAGAATATATCAAAAAGGCAATGAATCAGACAAAACAGGAATTTTTGCAAAATGGATTTGATACATTGTACCACACAATTGCCAAGGAGAAACAGGATGAATAAGAAAAAGATGGTTGCAATTTTGGGTAGTCCCCATAAAAATGGAGTGGTAAGTCAGATGCTACAATGTGCCACAAAAGCAGCACAAGGAGCGGGCTGGGAAGTAGAAGAGATAAATCTTTATGAAAAAGAAATCGGATTTTGTCAAGGGTGCCGGGTATGCCTTGACACACAAGAATGTGTAAAAAAAGACGATATTCAAAAAATAGCAAATTCCTTACGCAAAAGTGATGCAGTAGTGTTAGCGGCACCTGTTTATTGGGCAAATGTGCCGGCGGTTGTAAAAAATATGTTTGACAGACTACTGGGAGTGGCAATGGAGGAAACCGCTACTTTTCCCAAAGGCAGACTTCCGGGGAAAAAATATTTTTTCCTTACTGCCTGTAACACCCCATCACCTTTTTCGTGGATAGCAGGACAAAGCCGAGGGGCAAAACGGGTGGTAAAGGAGTTTTTTAAGACAGCAGGTATGAAATGTGGAGGAACTTTCGTCTGTGCCAATACCGGAAAAAGCAAAGAAATACCGGAAAAATTGAAGAAAAAGCTACAAAGGAGATTTGGATAAAAGATGGGTATTGTTTTAGGGTATATAAGTTTTTTATGTGTCATCTTATTGTTACTAAAATTAGTGACACGAAAATTACAATGGAAAAAAATAGATAGAATATTGATGAGAGGGCATAAATGGATATGTGGAGTATTGGTAGTAAGCTGTTTTGCTCATGTGATATGTGTGATTCCGGTATTGGGAAATCGCGATAAGTGGGTGCGAATTACAGGAGTGATAGCCACGATTCTTATTATAGCAATTATAGTGTTTTGTCATATTATGAAAAAAAGAGAACAAAAACTTCGTTGGCATCGGATATTGTCGTTGGCAATGCTGGTAATGGTGATTAGCCATGTAGTGGTAAGTATTGTGGATTTCAACAGCTATCAGAATAAGGTAGAAAACATTCAGATTGAGGGAATGGATGCTTCCGGAGTTGCAAACGGAACTTATAGAGGAAAATATGATGTGGGGTATATTTGTGCAGAAGTAGAAGTTACTGTAGAGAATGAAAAAATCACCCATATCGAATTGGTACAACATAAAAATGAAAGAAGAAAACCAGCAGAAAAAGTAGTAGATGAAATCCTAAAAGAACAACGGACAGATGTGGATGAGATAACAGGAGCTACCAATTCTAGCAAAGTGATAAAAAAGGCAGTAGAAGAAGCACTGCAAAATTGAATATTTTTTCCAAAGCTTCATATCTTTAATTAAGAAGATACTTAGGTGAGAATATGAAGAAAAAAATGGAACTTATTATGGCTGTCATCGTACTGGTGGGAGCCTATTTTTTGGCAAAAGAAGGAGGAGCTTACATTGTAGAAAGCAAAAAAGCAGAAGAGGGGAAAATCTGTATTGTGGTGGATGCAGGGCATGGAGGGATGGACCCGGGAAAGATAGGTATTAATAAGGAAAAAGAAAAAGATATTAATCTGAAAATAGCCAAAAAACTAAAAAAGCTGTTAGAAAAAGACGGGATAGAAGTAGTTATGACTCGAACGGATGAAAATGGATTGTATAGTGAAAGTTCCAATAATAAAAAGGTAGAAGATATGCGAAAACGGTGTGAGATTATTGAAGAAGCAAAGCCGGTGTTTACCGTGAGTATACATCAAAACAGTTATTCGGAAGAATATGTAAAGGGGGCGCAGGTCTTTTACTATGGAGAATCAGCAGAGGGAAAACAGTTGGCAGAAACCTTACAAAGTGTTTTGATAGAACAATTAGATCCCTCCAATCACCGACAGGCAAAAGCAAATGAAAGTTATTATCTATTAAAAAAGACTTCCAGTCCCACTGTTATTGTGGAGTGCGGATTTTTGAGTAATTCTCAGGAAGCAGCACTTTTGGCAACCAAGGAATATCAGGAAAAGGTGGCAGAAGCTGTACATAGCGGCATTGTACAATACCTACATCCAGAGCAGGAAAAACAATGAAATAGTTGCGAAAATCTAAGAACGTGTTATACTTAGAAACATAATATGTAAAAATGGGATAGTGAAATTATGAAGACGGTAATAGAAAAAATAACAGAACAGTTAACAGAAGAAGATAAAAAGAAAATAGAAGCAGCAGGGGATATTTTAAAACAAGGTGGCTTGGTAGCATTTCCAACGGAGACAGTATACGGACTTGGAGCAGATGCGCTGAATCCGGAAGCCTCCAAGAAAATTTATGCAGCAAAGGGCCGCCCATCAGATAATCCGCTGATTGTGCATATTTCTAATATGAAGGCTCTGGAGAAGATTACGTCGGAAATACCGGAAAAGGCAAAGAAAATGGCAAAAGAATTCTGGCCGGGACCATTGACTATGATTTTTCCAAAGAGCGAACAGGTTCCTTTAGAAACAACCGGAGGACTGGAAACCGTTGCTGTTCGTATGCCAAATCATCCCATTGCACTGGCGTTGATTGATGCCGGGGGCGGATATATCGCAGCACCAAGTGCCAACACATCAGGAAAGCCAAGTCCCACAAAGGCAGAACATGTAGCGTTGGATATGGATGGAAAGATTCCTATGATTTTGGATGGAGGGGCAGTTGGCATTGGGATAGAGTCTACCATTGTGGATTTTTCAACAGAAATACCAATGATTTTACGACCGGGATATATTACACCGGAAATGATTCAAAAAGTAATTGGAGAAGTGAAGATGGATCCGGGACTTTCTATGGATGATCCTACAGCACATCCAAAGGCACCGGGAATGAAGTACAAGCATTATGCTCCAAAGGCAGATTTGATACTGGTAAATGGGGCACAAGAGAAGGTAATACAAAAAATCAATGAACTGGTTAGCATGGCGCAAGAGTCCGGAAAGAAAACGGGGGTTATCGGAACGGACGAAACATGCGGACGATATCAGGCTGGAATTGTAAAAAGTATTGGAACCAGAAGTGAGGAAGATACTATAGCCCGTCATTTATATGGAATTTTGCGAGAATTTGATGATTTAGATGTGGACGTTATTTATTCAGAAAGTTTTTCCACACCGAGAATTGGGCAGGCTATTATGAATCGTATGTTAAAAGCGGCAGGACATCAGGTAATTGAAGTGTAGAATGGAAGGAAGCAGAATGAAGAAATACAAGAAAGTAATTTTTGTATGTGACAGCGGAACTGCACGAGCACCTATGGCAGAAGCAATCATGAAAGAATATATGATAAAATATCCGTTGGAAATTGAAAGTCGTGGTCTGGTGGTACTTTTTCCAGAACCATTAAATCAAAAGGCGGAGGCAGTTTTGATTAGTAATGGAATCAATGTAGAAAATCAAATGTCATGTCAATTAGAGCAGGAAGATTTAACACCGGAACATCTCATCATAGCCATGGGAGAGGAACAAAGGCAAAAGATTATAGAAAATTATGAAATTCCGGAGGGAATGGATCTTGCAGTATTAAATGAGCTGACAGGAGACGAACTGGAAATTATTAATCCATATGGCGGAACATTGCAGGCATATGGACTTTGTTGTGAAACGTTGAATAAGACGATAAAGAAATTGGTAAATTTAGTAAATGAAGCAAATGAAGCAAATGAAGCAAATGAAGCCAATGAAGAAGAAAATGAAGATAATAATGAAATAGAAGGAGGCGATGTGAATGGGGAAAGTAACAGTAATGAGTCATCCGTTAATCCAGCATAAAATCGGTTGGCTTCGAAAAAAATCCACAGGCTCCAAGGATTTTAGAAATATGGTTAGCGAAATAGCAATGCTTATGTGTTATGAAGCAACCAGAGATTTGGAATTGACAGATATTGAGATTGAAACACCGATTTGCACCACCACTGTAAAAGAATTAAAAGGAAAGAAACTGGCAGTTGTGCCGATATTAAGAGCAGGACTTGGTATGGTAGACGGAATGCTTGCCATGATACCGGCAGCCAAGGTTGGACATATTGGATTGTATCGTGACCCGGAAACACTAGAACCGGTAGAATATTATTGTAAGTTGCCGGAAGACTGTTCAGAACGTGAAGTGTTTGTAGTAGACCCCATGTTAGCCACAGGTGGTTCCTCAGCAGCAGCCATTCAGATGTTGAAAGACAGAGGCGTAAAAAATATTCGTTTTCTGTGTATTATTGCAGCACCGGAGGGTGTAGAGTGTATGAAAAAGAAACATCCGGATGTAGATATTTATATTGGTGCGTTGGATGAAAAATTGAATGAACATGGATATATTGTTCCAGGATTAGGAGATGCGGGAGACCGTATTTTCGGCACAAAATAGAGACAGGAGGACAGCTATGAGCGATAAACGAAAGGATTATATTTCCTGGGATGAGTATTTTATGGGTGTTGCCATTTTGTCCGGGATGCGTTCTAAGGACCCCAATACCCAAGTAGGAGCATGCATTGTAAGTTCCGACAACAAGATTTTATCTATGGGGTATAACGGATTTCCTATGGGATGTTCCGATGATGAATTCCCTTGGGCACGAGAAGGCGAACCTTTAGATAATAAGTATTTTTATACGACCCATAGCGAACTGAATGCCATATTAAATTATCGTGGAGGCAGTCTGGAAGGAGCCAAGATGTATGTGTCCTTGTTTCCGTGTAACGAATGTGCAAAGGCGATTATTCAGGCCGGGATAAAAACAGTAATATATGATGACGATAAGTATGGTGATACGCCATCTGTGATTGCATCCAAAAGAATGTTTCGTGCAGCAGGTGTAGATTTTTATCGCTATCAAAGAAATGGAAGAGAAATTAAAATAACAGTATAATTGTAGTAGAAAGTGGAAAGAGTAACCAAAAGAAGGGAAAAGGTTGCTCTTTTTTTGGCATTTTTTTCAATAGGAGTAGAAATGATAGACATTTTGTCGAAAAATAGATATAATATATAGGATGAAAGTAACAGGAGGTAGCACATGTGAGGTACAAAAAAAGCGTATATCAATCGTTGGTTCTTATTACGCAGTTTGGAATCAGTATGTTGGTGCCTATTTTATTATGTTGCTTTGCCGGAGTATATATAGGAAAACGATTCCAAATGGAATGGTTAGTGATACCGTTTTTCTTTGTAGGAGCATTAGCGGGATTTCGAAATATATATGTTATGGCAAAGAAAATTTATCAGCAAAAGAGTGAAAAGGAGCAAAGGCGTGTTAAAAAGAATTAATCCGGTATTACCCGAGCTGATTATAGAATTGGTGCTGTACGGATTGGTAATACAGTTTACGGGAGTGTGGTTTGTAGAAGACCGGTTGCGTTATACCACAGGGTTATGGATTGGAATTGCAGTTGCTGCGGGAATGGCGGTTAATATGGCAGTAGTTATTTTGGATACTGTGGAGTTAATGGCAGAAAAACGAGCATCCAGAAAGAGTGCTGTTTTTTCTGCAATACGTTATATTTTGGTAGTGGCAGCTTTTGCAGTAGTAGGAGTGTTTCACTTAGGTAATTTGATTACCATGTTTTTGGGCGTAATGGGACTAAAGGTAGCAGCTTATCTCAATCCCTTTACACATAAATTTATTACAAAACATAAATTTTTAAGGAGGTGAGAGAGTGCGTAGTTCGATTTTGCTGGCAACGAGTACAGAGGTTGACATTGAAGTTCACGGATTATTTTCCTATGAGCTGTTTGGACATACGTTCTGGATTACCACGACCCATGTATGTGTATTGATTGTCATGTTGATTTTGCTGGGATTTGCTATTGCAGCCAACAGGGCAATGAAACATGCCAGTCAGGTTCCTACTGGATTTCAAAATGTAGTAGAACTGATTGTAGAAATGTTAGACAAGATGGTTCATGGTGTAATGGGAAAAAAGGGAGAACGATTTGCCAATTATATCGGTACAGTATTTTTATTTATTTTACTGAGTAATATATCAGGTTTATTCGGTCTAAGACCGCCCACAGCAGATTACGGAGTGACACTGCCATTGGCATTGATGAGTTTTTGTATTATTCATTTTTGTCAGTTCAAGCATAACAGTCTAAAGGAAATATGGGTGGATATGTGTTCTCCATTGCCCCCGTGGCTGCCGTTATGGCTTCCGATTAACTTGATAGGAGAGATTGCAGTACCAATTTCCTTATCACTTCGTTTGTTCGCAAACATTTTATCCGGAACCATTATTATGGCGTTGATTTATGCTTTGTTATCCAAGTTTGCATATTTCTGGCCGGGTGCGTTGCACGCATATTTTGATATTTTCTCGGGATGTATCCAGACGTATGTATTCTGCATGCTGACGATGACATATATCACGAATGCAATTGGAGACAAAGAAGAGTAAGAGTGAAGTATCAAAACAAAATTAAGAAAAGAAAAACAAGATTAAGAATCTAAGGAGGAAATTTTTATGAACATTAGTGGAACAGATTTGATTTTAGCATGCTCAGCAATTGGTGCAGGATTAGCAGTTATTGCAGGTATTGGACCTGGTATTGGACAGGGTATTGCAGCAGGACATGCAGCAGCAGCAGTAGGACGTAACCCGGGAGCAAAATCCGATATTACATCTACCATGCTTTTAGGACAGGCGGTAGCAGAAACCACAGGTTTGTATGGTTTGTTAGTTGCAATCCTGTTACTGTTCGTAAAACCATTAGTATAAGTAAGGGAAAGGAGGACAAGCCTTGGAACCAAGAATATTTGGCTTAGATCCTCAGCTTTTACATGACACGATACTTTTAGCACTTGCTGTATTATTTTTATTTACTGCAATGTCATATCTGTTGTTTAATCCGGCACGAAAGATGCTTAAGGATCGACAGGAACGTATTAAAAGTGACATTTATGCGGCAAAGAAAGATAAAGAAGATGCATCTGTTTTAAAAGATAAATATGATGCAAAGCTTAAAGGTGTGGAAAAAGAGGCCGAGGAGATTTTAAGTGAGGCTCGTCAGAAAGCTTTGAAAAACGAAGCAAGAATCATAGACGAAGCAAAAGAAGAGGCAGCCCGTATCATAAAACGTGCCAATGAGGAAGCATTATTGGAAAAGAAGCGTGTTATGGATGAGGCAAAGCAGGAAATGATTTCCATTGCATCCATGATGGCAGGAAAGGTTGTGTCAGCGTCTATTGATACATCTGTACAGGATGCCCTGGTAGAAGAAACATTAAAGGAAATAGGTGAGAATACATGGCAAAGCTAGTATCCAAGACATATGGGGATGCATTAGTAGAGCTTGCTGTGGAATCTGGTCAGGTGGATGAGATGTTAGAAGAAGCAAGAGGTATTCTTAGCATTCTTCAGGAAAACAACGAGCTTTCCAAACTGATGAATCACCCAAAAATCGTAAAAGAAGAAAAGATTCAGATCCTGGAAAATATCTTTAAAGGTCAGGTACGGGACGAATTGACCGGAATTATGTGTATGCTTGTTTCAAAGGGTCATTATAAAGATATGGAATCCGTATTTATTTATTTTATTGACCGGATAAAAGAATACAAGAATATTGGAACTGCCTATGTAAAAACTCCAATGGAGCTTAATGCAGTTCAAAAAGGAAAAGTAGAAGAAAAGTTATTAAAAACCACACATTATGCAGCATTTGAAATGCATTATGAAGTGGATGAAAGCCTGATAGGCGGCATGGTAATCCGTATCGGTGACCGTGTGGTAGATAGCAGTGTAAAGCAAAAGCTTTCACAGCTTACCAGAGAATTATCAAAAATACAGTTGAAAGTAGGTGAATGCGCTCCATGAATTTAAGACCAGAGGAAATAAGTTCAGTCATAAAAGAGCAGGTGAAACGGTATGCCGCAGAGCTGGAAGTGTCTGACGTAGGTACAGTTATCCAGGTAGCAGACGGTATTGCGCGTATTCACGGGCTTGAAAATGCAATGCAGGGCGAATTATTGGAGTTTCCCGGAGAAGTCTATGGAATGGTGTTGAACCTGGAAGAAGATAACGTTGGTGCCGTATTGTTAGGTGACCAGAAAAGTATCAACGAAGGAGATACCGTTAAGACTACCGGAAGAGTTGTAGAAGTTCCAGTTGGCGATGCTATGTTGGGACGTGTTGTAAACGCATTGGGACAGCCTATTGATGGAAAAGGACCAATCGAAACCAGTAAGTTTCGTCAGATAGAAAGAGTAGCATCCGGTGTTATCTCAAGAAAATCCGTAGATACACCATTACAGACAGGTATTAAGGCAATTGACTCCATGGTACCAATCGGACGTGGACAGCGTGAGTTAATTATCGGTGACCGTCAGACCGGTAAAACAGCAATTGCAATAGATACCATTATTAACCAAAAAGGACAGAACGTAAAATGTATTTACGTTGCAATCGGACAGAAAGCATCTACCGTAGCAACCATTGTAAAAACATTAGAAGAGTTTGGCGCAATGGATTACACTACTGTAGTAGCATCTACCGCAAGTGAACTTGCACCATTGCAGTATATTGCACCATATGCAGGATGCGCAATCGGTGAAGAATGGATGGAAAACGGAGAAGACGTATTGGTGGTATATGATGACTTAAGCAAGCATGCAACGGCTTATCGTACACTTTCCTTATTACTTCGTCGTCCACCAGGACGTGAGGCATATCCGGGAGATGTATTCTACTTACACTCCAGATTGTTAGAGCGTGCAGCAAGATTGTCTGATAAGTTGGGCGGCGGTTCCTTAACTGCACTTCCGATTATCGAAACACAGGCTGGTGACGTTTCTGCTTATATTCCAACCAACGTAATTTCTATTACAGATGGTCAGATTTATCTGGAAACAGAAATGTTTAATGCAGGTTTCCGCCCGGCAGTAAATGCGGGATTATCCGTATCCCGTGTAGGTGGTTCTGCTCAGATTAAGGCAATGAAGAAAATTGCAGCACCAATCCGTGTGGAATTGGCACAGTATCGTGAGTTGGCAGCATTTGCGCAGTTTGGTTCTGAATTAGATGCAGATACAGCAGAAAAGCTGGCACAGGGTGAAAGAATCAAAGAAATGTTAAAACAGCCACAGTATAAGCCAATGCCGGTAGAATATCAGGTTATGATTATTTACGCTGCAACTAAGAAATATTTATTAGATGTAGCAGTAGAAGATATTTTAAGATTTGAAGCAGAATTGTTTGAATTTGTGGATACCAAATATCCGGAAATTCCGGAAGCAATCCGTACAGATAAAGAGATTAAAGAAGAAACGGAAACAAAACTGATTAAGGCAATTGAGGAGTGCAAAGCACAATTTAAGTAGAACAGGTGGTGAAAAACTATGGCTTCCATGAGAGATATTAAAAGAAGAAAAGGCAGCATACAAAGTACGCAGCAAATCACAAAAGCCATGAAGCTTGTTTCTACTGTAAAACTGCAAAAAGCAAGAAACCATGCAGAGCAGTCGAATCCATATTTTAACCATATGTATCAAACGGTAAGTTCCATGCTTGCGCATTCCGGAAATATCAACCATCCATATTTGAAGGCAGGAGATTCCAAGAAGAAGGCAGTCATTGCAATTGCATCCAATCGAGGACTTGCCGGAGGATATAATTCTAATATCGTAAAATTGATTACAGAAAGCGATATGAAAAAAGAGGATGTTGAGATTTACATGATTGGGCGTAAGGCAAAAGAGACGTTTGTACGAAAAGGATATAGTATCAAAGAAGATTATTCTGACGTGATAGAAGGTCCAACATATGAAGACGCAGCCCTTATCAGTAAAGAAGTATTAAAAGCATTTACTGAAGGAGAAATTGGCGAGATTTATCTGGCATACACTCATTTTAAAAATACAGTAAGCCATGAACCTACGCTGATAAAACTGCTTCCGGTAGAGATTGATGATGCAGACTCAGAAGCTGAGGCGGATTATGATTTATTAATGAATTATGAGCCAAACGAAGAAGAGGCATTAAATCTCATTATACCAAAGTATGTGACAAGCTTACTCTACGGAGCCTTGGTAGAAGCTGTTGCAAGTGAAAATGGTGCCAGAATGCAGGCAATGGATTCCGCAACAAGCAATGCAGATGAAATGATTAGTGATTTGACACTGAAATATAACCGTGCCCGTCAGGGTTCCATTACACAGGAATTGACAGAGATTATAGCGGGAGCGGAGGCTATCTCATAAAGCATAAATGCTTTTATGAGTACTGCGATAACTTGAGAAACTCGCAAAGCATGTTTCTCATAGTTGCAGGACGGTATAGAAGAAGTGCAGGTACGCACTTTTAAGAATGATAAACATAAGGAGTGAAAATATGGCAGAAAAGAATATAGGTAAAATCACTCAGATTGTCGGAGCGGTTCTTGACGTAAAATTCTCCGACGGAAAGCTGCCACAGATTAACGAAGCTATCAATATTCCGTTAAAAGACGGAAAAAGATTGGTAGTGGAAGTTTCACAGCATTTGGGTGATGATACGGTAAGATGTATTGCCATGGGACCTACCGATGGACTTGTCCGTGGAATGGAGGCAGAAGCAACAGGAGCTCCGATTTCCGTTCCGGTAGGAGAGAAAACATTGGGACGTATGTTTAATGTTTTAGGAGATCCCATTGACGAAATAGATGCACCAACTGATGTAGAATACATGCCAATTCACAGAAAAGCTCCGGCTTTTGAAGATCAGGCAACTTCTACAGAAATGTTAGAAACCGGTATTAAAGTCGTAGACCTTTTGTGCCCATACCAGAAGGGTGGAAAGATTGGTCTGTTCGGTGGTGCTGGTGTAGGTAAAACCGTATTAATTCAGGAATTGATTCATAATATTGCAACAGAGCACGGTGGATATTCTGTATTTACCGGTGTAGGAGAAAGAACCCGTGAAGGAAATGACCTTTACTATGAAATGAAAGAGTCTGGCGTTATTGATAAGACCTGTATGGTGTTCGGACAGATGAACGAGCCACCAGGAGCGCGTATGCGTGTAGGTTTAACAGGACTTACCATGGCAGAATATTTCCGTGATAAGGGTGGAAAGGACGTATTGTTATTTATTGATAACATTTTCCGATTCACACAGGCAGGTTCCGAGGTGTCTGCGTTATTAGGACGTATGCCATCTGCTGTAGGTTATCAGCCAACCCTTCAGACAGAAATGGGTGCATTGCAGGAACGTATTACATCCACAAAGAATGGTTCTATTACTTCCGTACAGGCAGTATATGTACCAGCCGATGACTTAACAGACCCGGCTCCGGCGACCACATTCGCCCATTTGGATGCAACTACGGTATTGGACCGTTCTATCGTAGAACTTGGTATTTATCCGGCAGTAGACCCACTTGGTTCTACTTCTCGTATCTTAGACCCGCGTATCGTAGGTCAGGAGCATTTTGAAGTAGCTCGTGGAGTACAGGAAATCCTACAGCGTTATAAGGAATTGCAGGATATCATTGCAATCCTTGGTATGGATGAACTTTCCGAGGATGACAAGTTGGTAGTAAGCCGTGCAAGAAAGGTACAGAGATTCTTGTCTCAGCCATTCTTCGTAGCAACACAGTTTACCGGATTGGATGGAAAGTATGTACCAATTACAGAAACTATTCGCGGATTTAAAGAAATTCTGGAAGGAAAACATGATGATGTACCGGAAAGTTATTTCTTAAATGCAGGTTCCATTGATGAAGTCCGTGCCCGTATGAAATAGGGGGTGGACAAATGGCAGAGGAAAACAAATTTTTCCGATTGGAAATCATAACACCGGATCGTAACTTTTACGAAGGAGGAGCCTCTATGGTAGAATTCACATCCGTAAATGGTGAGATGGGTGTTTACAAACATCATATTCCGCTGACAACTGTTTTAGCTCCTGGAATTGTAACGATTACAGAAGCAGAAGGACAAAAAGAAGCGGCAATACATGCAGGATTTGTAGAAATCTTACCGGATAAGGTAACGTTTTTGGCAGAGATTGCAGAGTGGCCGGAAGAAATTGATGTTGCTCGTGCAGAGGCAGCTCGTGCCCGCGCCGAAGAGCGACTTCACAATCATGCAGCAGAGATAGATGTTGCCCGTGCGGAAATTGCTTTGAAGAAGGCATTGGTACGAATTAATATTAAACAGTAAGATAATAAATGGTAAATAGAAAGGCTTTATCACATCTATGTGATAAAGCCTTTTTTAAATAAAAACTTAATTTTATTTAAATTTTCATAAAATATCATGTACAAAAGCCAATTTTTATAATATAATATATATTTAAAATTGTATGTGCTTCGAGGGGAGGAAATCGGAGAGAATATTGCATATGATAAAAATTGGGATTTGTGATGATGAAAAAATTGTATTAAGCGTATTAGGAACATTAGTAAAGCAGAGTTTGGAGGAATTAGAGGAAGGAGGCAAGATAATTAACTTTCACTCTGGAGAAGAGCTATTAGAAGAAGTAGAAAAATTGGATGTATTATTTCTGGATATTGAGATGCCGGGATTAGATGGAATCGAAGTGGGAAGCCAAATACAAAAACGCAATTTAGATTGCAAGGTTATTATGGCAACCAGTAGGCAGGATCGTTTTAAAGAAGCTTTTAAGATAAATGCCTTTCGATTTATAACCAAGCCATTTCAAAAAAAGTGAAGTAAAAGAGTCTCTGGAAGATGTACTGAAAACAAGAGTCGGAATGGAAAAAATTGAGGTATATCGAGAGCGGGTACCATATAAGCTTTACCAAAAAGATATTATGTATATGGAGGCGGTAGATAGTTCTGTAGAATTTGTTTTAAGAGATGGGGTATTCCGTAAGGAAACATCGTTAAAACAATTAGAAAAAGAACTAGATGACAGGTTGTTTTTTCGCGTAAACAAGCAGTATATTGTAAATATGAAATATATTGATATTCATACATATAAAGATGGAATCATTCAGGTTGGAGCAGCAAAAATAAGGGTTTCTGTTAGAAAGAAAAAAGAATTTGAAAAAGCATACACGGTATATGACATAAACTATAGATAAGGAGACCTATAATGAAGCTGGCGTTAATATGTGAACTTGTGTTGGAAATAGTAAAATATACGTTATTATTACATGTTCTGTTTGGAACAGAAATCCGTAGAAAATGGATTGCGGGAGTATCAGTAGTTATATGGGCGATTTTATTGCTTACTGGAATGGTGCAAACAAATGATATGAAAAAAATATCTATTTTTATTATTGGTATCGTAGCTGTTACGTTATTATTGACAGCGAAAGAAGCGGTGATAAGAAGAATATTGCGTGTAGCAGCAGTATGGATTATTGCAATTACCTTAGATCAAAGTGTAGGAATTTTAGTGGAAATATTATTAAGTAAGGCAGCTTATGCGCAATTGCGTCTAGAGCAAAAGTGGATGATTTTTAGTCTTATTTCTATTTGTGGATTATCGTTTATTTATTGGATACAGAAAAAAAGGTTGCTGGAAAAAAGTAAAGTATTTCAAGCACTGGCAAAAGGAAGCTTATATATTTGTATTGCAATTATGATGGTAGCATTACCGGCTACTGTAACAGGTTGGGAGTATTTGGGTAGAGAAATCAATAATCCGGCACTTACTTCAAAATTGCAAATATTAACAGATATTTTTCTTTTTAGTATGATTGCCCTGGCAATATTTATTATTTATGTAAATAATACCAATAAAAGGATGAAACGCTATCTGGAAATGGAAAAGACATTAAAAGATATCCAGAAAAATTATTATGAAGCAATGTTGGCAAAGGAGGAGGATACCCGGAGATTTCGCCATGATGTACTGAATCATTTAATTGCGTTAGGTGAATTAGCAAAGCAGGGAGAAATGAAGCCGGTTGCAGATTATGTAGAAGAAATACAGGGTGACATTGTGAAAATACAGCAAAAGTGTTACAGCATTGGAAACACCATTATAGATGCCTTTTTAAATTATTATGTACAAATGTTAGAGGAAGATGTAGAAGTTAGTGTTACCGGTTGTTTAACCCAGGAAATTGCTATTAGTGATGTAGAGTTATGTACAATTTTTTCCAATCTTATTAAAAATAGTGTAGAGGAATTGAAAAAAAACGGAGAAGGTAAAAAGTACCTGAAAATAAAAGTAAGCTCTGGGCAACAGGCATTTAAGATAGAGATTTCCAATAGTATTTCAAGGGAGGGAGAAATACAGGGAGAATTGCCCGAAACCACTAAAAAAGATAAAAAGAATCATGGAATCGGGTTGAGAAATGTAACAGAAACTGTAGAAAAGAATGAGGGAATATTTGAATGGAAAGTAGCGGATGCTTGCTTTCAGACTGTGGTGACATTGCCGTTAAGGTGTAGTATATAGAAGATATAATGTCATGGGTAGATTTTATAAGAAAAGGAGGAAGGATTATGCTGCTAATAAGTGGATGGAGTTGGTGGGCAGATTTTTGGAGAAAGCTGTTTGGCTAATAAAAAGTCAACGTTCACGGGGCTAAGTCAACGTTTATGGGGTTATTCTTGAATAAGAGCAAAAACTGTGCTATTTTGTAAATGGTAGCGAGAGGATAATTGCAGAATGAGGGAATAGTTCATAATAGAGTTGGCGAAGTGTGAGGTATGGGAAAGTAGCGGGAGACTTAAAAATATAGGGTAAGAAAAAATGCTCTGTTGTAAAACAAAAGTTTTACAGCAGGGCACTTTTTTATGCAATAGGAAATTGCGTCCTATTACATAGAAAATGCTCCGCTAAGGAAGCACAACCTTGCGAAGAAGAAATTAGTCATAGTTAAAAATTAGTTATTTTATGATACACTTTGCGTTTTTTCAAAAGAATATCAAAGTTTTCTAATTTTGGAAGCCATCCCTTACAAAGCCCAACTAACTGATAACCAACAAAACCACCCAAGGTATTTGCCATTAAGTCATCTACATCAAAAAGACGGTAAGAACCTGGGAACATAAAATATAATCCGGATAATTGTGTCAATTCAAAGAAAAGACTTAACAGGAAGGAAAAAGTAACCACTTTCTTTGCATTTAAACCGAAGTAATAACTTAAAAACATTCCAAAAGGAACGGTCATAATAATATTAAAAATAACCTGTAAAACAGCATTGTCAAGAAGAGCCGGCAGATAAGTATGAATATTTCCAAGCTGGAAAGGGGTTTCTCTTATAATGTCAGCAATGAAATGAAAAGGAATCAGCTGAGCATCGTGTCCGGAAAGGGTAGCTGCTTTTGCAACATCCGGTAATGGAAAGATGATAAGAGAATAAGCACAAATCATATAAAAAAGAAATAAAAAGCACATACCGATGCGTACAAAATTAAGTTTCTTTGTGGCAATTACCTGGAAAAGTAAAAGGGGTAAAGTGAAAAGTACTGCAATAGTTGAAAAATGTTGTATGCCAAGTTTAATAGCGAATAAAAGATTGGTTGTCATAAGAATGCCTCCGTTTCGTATTTATGTGTTCATATCGTTTGTTTCGTTTCTTGATGAGATAAGTATACCAAGGAGGGGATAGGGCAGCCATCGATTCGTCTTACATATCAGAGCGTAAACTTACATTTGTGTAAGAAAGAAAAATATTTTACAAAGTTTATATCTCCACTTTTCCCAGACCATACAATAATCTATTAAAAATGTGGTATACTATACAAAAAAGATAACGGTAATGGAGGCTTTTGGCATGAAAGAAATGTTATTAATTAAACAGGGAAATGTGTATGATGCCATTCACGAAGAACCTTATGTGGCGGATATTTTGGTGGAAAACGGAAAAATCATACAGATTGCGCCTGTATTAGAAGGAAAAATCATAAACGAGGCACAGATATTGGATGCATCTGATATGAATGTGTATCCGGGATTCGTAGAAGCGCATTGTCATTTGGGATTAGACGGATATGCAATTGGATTTGAAGGAGCAGACTATAACGAAATGACAGATTCTTTAACCCCACAGTTGTCAGCAATTGATGGATTGAACCCGCAGGACGAAAGCATACGTTTGGCAATGGAAGGGGGAGTTACCTGTGTGGCAGCAGGACCGGGAAGTTCTAACGTACTTGGAGGAACATTTACTGCGTACAAGACCACAGGAAAACGAATAGACGATATGGTAATTCGGGAAAAGGTGGCAATGAAATGTGCCTTTGGAGAAAATCCAAAACGTTGTTACAAAGACAAGGATAACTACTCTCGAATGAGTACGGCATCCAAACTTCGTATTATGTTGAATAAGACCATAGAATATATGGAAAAGAAAAAAGCCGCAGGGGATGATATTTTCAAAAAGCCTGCCTATGATCCAAAGCTCGAAGCATTAATTCCGGTAATAGAAGGAAAAATGCCATTAAAGGCGCATGCGCATCAGGCAAATGATATCTATACAGCAATTCGAATTGCCAAGGAGTACCATCTTGGACTTACCATAGACCATTGTACTGATGGAGTACTTATTGCAGATGACTTAGCAAAAGAGGGATTTCCGGTTGCAGTAGGCCCATCTTTTGGACATGCTACAAAATTTGAATTAAAAAATAAAAGCTTTACTACACCGGGCGTTTTGGCAAAGGCAGGATGTCAGGTATCAATTATTACCGATTCACCGGTGATACCGGAACAGTATTTATCCTTATGTGCAGGACTGGCTGTAAAAAACGGAATGGATGAATTTGATGCGTTAAAGGCAATAACCATTAATGCAGCAAAACATATTGGGGTTTCTGACAGAGTAGGTTCTATTGAGATAGGAAAAGATGCAGATTTTGTAATTGCAAAAGGAAATCCGATGATTTCAGAGACAAAACTTGATTTTGTCATTATAGATGGAGTAATAAGGTATTCCGGAAAATAAAAGGACATAATCGGAAGGAAAGCGCTGCCTTGCGACAACGCTTTGGGGGGAGTAAATTTATGAAATGTTTCATGGGGTGCCACATCTTGGGCGGTGGCACCAACAATCTATAGGATAATTTGCAATTGCCATAAAGGCAATTACAATAATTTTTTGGCGAAGCCAATAACGATGCGCGCTGTGTTGTTATCAACTTCATTTGATATATTTAGTATAAAAAAGAAATGTGTGCAAACTGTGGACAATTTCTAAAAGAAAAATAAAAAAGTCGAAAGAAATTATGAAGAATTGGTAAAGGAGTTTTAAAATGGAGAAAAATACCAAAGAGATAAATATTGTTTTTACCCATGATCTTCATTCCCACCTGGAACCTTTTTATATGGAGGAAGCAGGAAAGGAAAAAGTAGGGGGATTTGCACGAATAAAGACATATTTAGAAAAGAGACGGGCAGAGGACGAAAATCTGCTGTTTCTGGACGGTGGAGATTTTTCGATGGGAACTTTGTATCAAACTGTATATGAGACACAAGCGGCAGAGCTTCGAATGCTTGGTTTTTTGGGAGCAGATGTTACCACCTTAGGGAACCATGAATTTGATTATCGAAGCCAGGGGTTAATAAATATGTTGACTACAGCAAAAAACAGTGGGGAAAAACTGCCGGACATAGCACTTTGCAATGTAGATTGGGAAGCAACATTAAAAGGGGAAAAGAAAGAGGCCGGTGCACTTTTACAAAAGGCGTTTAAAGAGTGTGGAATACGCAAGTATGTAATTTTAAAAAAGGGAGAACTTAAAATAGCAGTTATCGGTGTATTTGGAAAAGATGCATTGGCTTGTGCCCCTACTTGTGCATTAACCTTTCAAGACCCCATAGAAGCTGTAAAAGAAACAGTAGAAAGAATCAAAAAAACAGAAGCAGTTGATATGATTATCTGTCTTTCTCATAGTGGAACATGGGAGGAAGAAAGTAAGTCAGAGGATGAACTGTTGGCAAAGGCAGTTCCGGAACTGGATTTGATTATCAGCGGTCATACGCACAGTATATTAAATAAGCCGATTATACACGGTCATACAGCCATTGTATCTACCGGAGAATATGGTGCAAGAGTTGGTGCGGTAAAACTTATGCAGCAGGAAGACCATCGCTGGAAAGTAAAAGATTATGCACTTGTGCTTATGGATGATACATATGCATTAGATGTAAAAACAGAAGAAAAAGTAAAAAAACTGGGAGAAAATATCGACCGGGAATATTTAAAACAGTTCGGGTATACCAAGAATCAGGTGCTAACCCACAATCCATGGCAGTTTACGAAAATAAATGGATTGGGAAGTGTTTTAAAAGAAGAAACGCTGGGAAATCTTTTGGCAGATTCTTATTTATATGCGGTAAATAATAGTGATACAGGAGATCATACACCGGCGGTGGTAGCGGTGGTACCCAGTGGTTGTATTCGTGATACCTTTCATAAAGATACCGATATTACAGTAGCAGATGCATTTCGAACATTATCCTTAGGAATCGGACCAGATGGAATACCGGGATATCCTCTGGTGAGCATTTATCTGACCGGAGCAGAATTAAAGACTATGGCAGAAGTAGATGCATCCGTATCGCCTATCATGACAACGGCGCAGCTTTATTCCAGCGGAATAGCCTATACCTTGAATCCTCACCGACTTATTTTAAATAAGGTAACTGAGGTAGATTTGCAGGATATGACGGGAAAAACCAGGGATTTACAAAATGATAAGTTATATTGCGTGGTGGCAGATTTATATAGCGGACAGATGTTTGGAACCGTGTCGGGGCAGTCTTTTGGAATTTTATCGGTGACACCAAAAGATGCAAAGGGAAACAAAATTCCCATAGAAAAACTGGAAGATTATATTGTATATCGTAATGGACAAGAATTAAAAGCATGGATATGCGTAGCAGATTATCTGAATTCTTTTGAAAAAGTAAATGGAAAGTCTCAGATTCCGGAATATTACAAAACCACCCACAATCGAAAAATCATTGACAATGATAAAAGTATGCGGGCAATTATAAGAAAACCGAATAAAATTGCAATTGCTATGGCAAGTATTGCAGCAGGTGTCATGTTGTTCTTTTTGACCATGGGAATATTCGTTATAAAGTTCATAAAACATAAACGCAGAAAAAAGTCCTAAGGAGTGTATCAGTTATGCACTTGTTTCGATACATGAGTTGTATTTTGTGGAAAACCGTGTTACGATAAGCTTGGTGAGTGGATAGAATGATTCTTACCACAAACAAGAATGAAAAAAGAAGCAAACCAGACCAGGAAGGAGAACCTGAGGGGGAAGGTGCAGACATAAGAGAGAATCGGCAGAAGTTATTCTGGCGGTGTAGATTATTGTATGTAAGCCCTTATACCCTTTGGTATAGGGCTTTTATGATATTAGAACTAATTGATAAGTTAGAAAAGCAGCATCAACTTACCAGGGAAGAATGGATAACGCTTATAGCCGGAAGAGATGAAGAATCAACTGCATATTTATTTGAAAAGGCAAGATACTGGCAACATAAGTATTTTGGAAATCAGGTATATAGCAGAGGACTGATTGAGTTTACCAATTACTGTAAGAACGATTGTTATTACTGTGGAATTCGCAGAAGTAACCGAAAGGTAGAAAGATACCGTCTTACTAAAGAACAGATACTGGAGTGTTGTAAGACGGGGTATACGCTGGGGTTTCGTACCTTTGTGTTACAAGGTGGCGAAGATGGATGGTTTACGCAGGAAAAATTGGAAGACATCGTAAGTTCCATTAAGGAGTGTTATCCGGATTGTGCCCTGACACTTTCCATTGGGGAACGTAGTTTTGAAAGTTACAAACGATTATTTGAAGCAGGTGCAGACCGCTATCTGCTACGTCATGAAACCGCAGAAAACAATCATTACCGCAAGCTTCATCCACCGGAATTATCACCGGAAAATCGGAAGCAGTGCCTTAGAAATCTGAAAGAAATCGGGTATCAGACAGGAACCGGATTTATGGTGGGAAGTCCCGGGCAAACACCGGAGCAGTTGGCAGAGGATATGATGTTTATTCATGAATTGCAACCCCATATGGTAGGAATCGGGCCCTTTGTGCCCCATCATGAAACGCCATTTGCAAAAGAAAAAAGCGGAACGGTAGAATTGACACTTTTTATGATAGGACTATTGCGATTGATGCAACCGAAGTTATTACTGCCATCTACCACAGCACTTGGAACTATAGACCCTTTGGGGAGAGAAAAAGGAATTCGGGCGGGAGCTAACGTGGTAATGCCCAATCTTTCTCCTACCACGGTGCGGAAGAAATACGAACTTTATGACAATAAAATCTGTACCGGAGATGAAGCGGCAGAATGTCGAATGTGCCTGAACCGAAGAATGGAAGGCATAGGATATGAATTAGTAACAGATCGGGGAGATTATCCCGACTATAATAAAAACAAATAATGGAGGAAAAGAAATGTATAATGTAATGTCGCCAAAGGCGGAAGAATTTATTGACAATCAGGAAATTTTAGATTGCTTAGCGTATGCGGAAAAAAATAAAAACAATCGAGAATTGATAGATCAGATTCTTGAAAAGGCAAGAAAGAGAAAAGGTGTTTCTCATAAAGAAGCTATGGTGCTTTTAGACTGTGAATTGGAAGATAAAAATCAGGAAATTTATGCATTAGCAGAACAGGTAAAAAAGGATTTCTACGGAAATCGTATTGTTATGTTTGCACCATTATATCTATCTAATTACTGTATCAATGGATGCGAGTATTGTCCATATCATGCCAAAAATAAGCATATTGCCCGTAAAAAATTAACACAGGAAGAAATCGTAAAAGAAGTAACCGCATTACAGGATATGGGACATAAACGTTTGGCATTGGAGGCAGGAGAAGATCCGGTAAATAATCCAATTGAGTATATCTTAGAGTGTATCCACACCATTTATGGAATTAAGCATAAAAACGGAGCAATCCGTCGTGTAAATGTCAACATTGCGGCAACTACCGTGGAAAATTACCATAAGCTAAAGGAAGCCGGAATCGGAACATACATACTGTTTCAGGAAACTTATAACAAAGAATCCTATGAGAAACTTCATCCAACCGGACCAAAACATGACTATGCATATCATACCGAAGCCATGGATCGTGCAATGGAAGGTGGAATTGATGATGTAGGACTTGGTGTATTATTTGGACTGAATAACTATCGTTATGACTTCGTTGGAATTTTAATGCATGCAGAACACTTAGAAGCATACAAGGGCGTTGGTCCTCATACCATTAGTGTTCCAAGAGTGCGTCGTGCAGATGATATTGATCCAAATGTGTTTGATAATGGTATTTCCGATGAGACATTCCAGAAAATTGTAGCATGTATTCGAATTGCAGTACCATATACAGGAATGATTATTTCAACCCGTGAATCACAGGTCTGTCGAGAAAAGGTGCTTCATCTTGGCGTGTCTCAGATTAGTGGTGGTTCCAGAACCAGTGTAGGAGGTTATGCAGAAGAAGAACCGGAAGAAGAAAACTCCGCACAATTTGATGTAAGCGATACCCGTACCTTAGATGAAGTGGTAAAATGGTTAATGGATATGGGATATGTGCCAAGTTTTTGTACCGCATGTTATAGAGAAGGAAGAACCGGAGACCGTTTTATGTCCTTGTTAAAGAGCGGACAGATTGTCAACTGCTGTCATCCAAATGCACTTATGACATTAAAAGAATATTTAGAAGATTATGCATCTCCGGCAACGAAAGAAGTGGGTGATAAGTTGATTGAAAAAGAACTGGATGTAATCACCAATCCAAAAGTAAAGGAAAGAGTCATCCAATATCTGAAGAATATTCATAATGGAGAACGTGACTTTAGATTTTAGAGTTATTTAGAAAAAGTTATAAAAGTCAGAACGTGGCAGGTGCAAGATAGGAAATACCTGCCACGTTTATGTTAAAAAACTATGCTGTTGGTGAATTGTAATCGTCTTTTTTCGAATAATAATTTACAAAAGGCAAAACGTGGTATAATATATCAATGTACCAGATTATGACAAATGGAATTGTGCAAGGAAAATGGAGTTTCTTTACTATGCAGGAAATTAGTGCAGAGCAAATACGAAAATTTTATAAGAAGTGTAAGGAAATTATAAGAAAACAGGATCATTATGAAAGCATCCTGTATTTTTTGTACATGAAACCGGAACAAAAAGAAAAGTGGTTCCTGCTGTTAAAGGAAAAGTGCCAGTTTCAAAGAGAGGTTTTTGAAAGCAATAATAAAGATATTAATGAGAACATAATGCCTTTTTTGAAAGAAGGAGAGGGACATCGGGATTTTAACGATGAACTGGCAGATACTTTTTTAGATGAAATTATAAAAATGGCAAGACAAATGACGTTTGATAGTCTTTTGACAGTAGAAATATTAAAAAAACTGGTAGTATATTATACAGAACAAAACAATCGGGAAAAACAGATTTTAAGTTATTTCTATCTTGGGTATTTCGATGGTTACATAAATGACCCGCAGATACGTCAGGAAGTATACCAATGTTATCAGAAGGTGGTTTCCTATCGGAATCAATATGAAGAAATTACGGATATACATGTAAAAAAGGTGATTTTGGCAGCATTATTTAATCGGTCTAACTGGGACACCGAAGTCTCTTGTAAAAAGAATTATAATACCATACATATGTCTCACCTGATGGAAGCCTATGAGGTTTATCAAAGAGAAAAAGATAACGAGATTTGGAAAGAAAATATAAGTATTCCAATGGTATTAGAATATATCAAAGACGAAATTTGCTATGAATTATTGAAACCGGGCAATGAGCGGGCTGCCGAAACGGCACGGGAAATCGAAACACAATATTATCAGGAAAAAGAAAAGATAAAAGAGCGATTGTCTGCACGAGAATATTATAATTATTGGAAACATAAACAACGGCAGGGAGAAATAGGAGAAAAAGACTATTTTGAAAAGCTGTATGAATACTATTGTCAAGAACCATGGAAAAAAATAAAAAATGAAAAAAGCGGAGGCTACAATTATAATTACAATAATATGGTACAAATGATGCCATTATTTTTGCCAGAACTATTTGATGGGGCAAAGAAATATGATTTTCCATGGATAGAAGCATTGAAAGAGGATGTGGAGTGGTATTATACCAGTTTTCCACGCACCGGAAACAAGGCGTATGTAGATCGGACTATCGTGTATGAAATCATGGAATTGCTCCCTCATTATAATCAGGACGAAGCAATGGAATTGTATGAAAGCGTATTACTTTCAAGACAGGGAAGTACCGAGATTCATGTAAGAGACGTGGCAAAACTTGCAGTGGAGGTAGCCGGAAGAATAATAGATAAAAAACCGGAGTATATGATAGGAATCTTAGGAATCCAAACACCGGAGGAAGTACAAAAGCGTAAAAAAGGAGTACTTACATTTTTGCGAAAAGGAGCATTGCATCATGATAGGGGAAAGCTGTTGATGAGCACGACTATTAATATGCAGTTACGCAAGTTGACAGATCAGGAATTTGCAACGATAAAAAAGCATCCGGAGTACGGTCTGAAAGGGGCAGAGTCCTATCAGAGCCTGAAAAAATATAATAACATTATTTTGGGACATCATAAGTTCTATAACGGAAAGGGTGGATATCCGGAAGCGTTTGATAATCGAAAATGCAAAGATAAATTTGCCATAGATTTGATAACAATATGCGATTGTTTAGATGCAGCAACGGATAATCTGGGAAGAAATTACATGAATGATAAAAATGTGAGTATGGTGTTAGTAGAGATGGAAAAGGAAAAAGGAATAAAATATTCGCCTGAAATTGTGGACTTTATTCTTGCGGATGAAAATCTAATTCAGAGCTTAGAATATATTACAACAAAAGAACGAGAAGAAGCATATTATCAAACATATCATAGGTTTGCAAGAGAGAAAAATCAAAGAGAAGTAGAACTGCTGGATTTAAGAGATTAATCCAGCAGTTTTACTTTTAATAGATTCATATCTTTTGAGTTAATATAAGGTAAAGAGATTGTACTATTTGTCAAAGGGGCAAGAAGGTGTATTTCCCCACGCGCAATTTGCAAAAAACCGCAGAGGGGATTCTGGTGAAATGTAAAAAATTGAATTTTCCGGTAAGGAATTATATATATTTGTTTCTGGAAAACACCATTATGAATGGTTAAGCGTTTTTCTTCCAGTACAGTTCCCATGGTGTGATAATGGAGCAGTTGATATAAAATAATAAAGACATTACTAACACCATAACAAATCCAAAGAAATTGTGTGCCGGAACTTTTTATATCTAATACAGAAAGTGTAATCCAAAAAAACGCCTGAAAAAGCAAGAAAAAGGATAAACAGGAAAAAAAGTAGGCAATTCCGGTATTGTTAGGAAGATTATGAACGTTTTTTATACTTTCTGTGGAAAACTCGGGTAAAATTTCCTGTAAATGTGCAAAAAACAAATCTTTTTTCATGGAAAGGGTAAGCTGTGGCTTTTCTGTATCATCATCGCCGATACCAACACATATAAGTTGTGCTTGCATACGCCCGGTAAGACGGGCAAGTGGTGGCTGTAGTAGCTGAACCGCATTGATACGTTCTAATGGAATAGTAAACTCCTGTTTACGGAAAAATCCATACTGAATCATAAGTTCATTGCCTTGTCGGCAACAGCAAAAATGATAAAAGGACAGCAAACGTTTTAAAAAGGAATATACATAGGTAATTACAAATATTGCAATTGCAAATATACTCTTATAAAATTCAGAATTATTTCCGGATGCAGGATTTCCCAAAGAGAGGTATCCAAAGTGTACAGCAAGCGGCAAGCCAATCACTAGTATTAAAAAGAAGAATATGGTTGCACTGGGAAGGCTGAAAAAGCAGTGAGAAAGAACGTCTTTTGTGGAAACGTAGGAATGTTCCGGTGTGGTCTGTGCGGAGGAGGCGGAGGTATCAACTTTGTGGGTGGTATTATTCATCAAAGATAATAGAGATTCCTTTAAGGCAGTAGCTTTTGGGGTAGAAAGTACAATGGAAACATCTGTAGAATCAGCAGTGGAAAAGCTGTCTGTGTCTAATTTGAAACGGGATGTTCCAATCAATCGTTCAAAGAGATTCTGTTCCAAGTTAATATTTGCAATACTAGAGATGGAAAGGGAATTTTTTTTCCGATTCAAAGTACTGCGTTCAACGACAAAAGTGTCTCCCTCTAAATAAATAAAGGTTTTGCGCCACACTAGAAATTGATAGCCTAAAATGAAAACCAAAAGTAAAATAAGCCCCACGCAAATAGGAAGAAGATGCTGAAAAGCTTTTTGATTAAAATCAGGTGAGGTAAAAAGCTCAATAATATCATCTATCCAGTTCCAGGCAAGGATAAACCAAAAAACCAGAAAACTTCCGGCTTTTTCAAAAATAATACTAAAATGACAGCGTATTTTATTGCTTTCCATGTTTCTCCTCCAATGCAATGTGGTTTATTTTATGTTTTAAAGATTCTGTAATAGATTGTGCGACTGTGTATTCCAGAAAATTAATTTCTGCGTCTCCACCGGCAGTTGTAACAATGACTTTTGTAAGCCCGAAGAAGCGGTCAATAGGTCCTTGGGACAGAGCAATTTTGTGAAGACGTTCTAAAGGAACAATGGTTTCTTCTGTCCATAAGAATCCCTCACGTATGTAAATGCAATCTTTGTCTAAGCCATAACGATATCGCCGATAGCGGAAAAAAGGACAGATAAGTAAATCTGATAAGGAAAAGATAAAAAGGATTCCAAACAAGATAGGAACGATAGGCTTGGAAAACAAAGAGGTAAAATACAAGATGGCTGTTATAACGGCAAGGGCTACTACAGTCATGCAAAAAGTAGTGACATACATACAATATAGGGCTTTTTGGTTTAGTTGTTTTAGTTCCATAAAAACTCCACACTTCCTTCTTTTAGTTTTATATTGTCATTATATAAAAAAATCTTAAGAATAAATCTCTTTTTTCTTAACTTAACCTAAATAAATCAGCTATTGCAACATAAAAATAAATCCCCTATAATAAATGAGAACAAGAAACAGATAGGGGAAACCTAAATATGAGCGTACAAGATAAAATAGAAAGAATTTTAAAAGAGATACATGTGCTTTTTTCGAAAAGCCAGACATGTGGACCAAATGATTCTATGGTTGTAATAGAAAAGCAAAAAGTATTTGAACTTCTAGAACAACTGAATGTGGCGGTTTATGAAGTGATGGATGAATATGAGGTGACCAGTCAGAAACATGAATTGTCAGAGCGTCGCAGTCAGAAACGCGGTGAAGAGATTGTAGGAAGAGCCAATCGACATGCGGATGATATTTATGCAGCATCCATTATGTACACAGACGATGCATTAAGCAGGATTCAAAACATTATGGAAGATGCCAATAAGTCTGTACAACGGATTTTCCGAAAAATGAGTGAAGAGCTGACCGATGAAAAAGACCAGATACGACAGAATCAATCTGAATTAAGAGAGCAATTGCAGGATTTTGCAGATACACAGAAATATCTGAAATTGATTGAAGAAAACAATCAGCAGCGTGAAAAAGAATTGCGTGAAAAGATAGAAAAGACAAAAGGAAAAAGAATTCAAAACGAAGGAAAGTCTTATTCTGCCATTCAACCGGAAATTAAGGTCAATAAGGCTTATTTCGATCAGACCGGAAAGCATTACGATGAAAACGGATATTTGGCAGAAACTTTAGAAGAAGATGAGATTTCGGAAAGCCTTTCTAAGGTGACCGGTAAGGAATTTGCAGAGAGCCTGCGAAGAAGAGCGGCAATGAGCAGTGAATTGTATGGTGGTAAAGAAGAGAGCCCTAAGGTCCATACAGCACCGGAAGTAAAGGTTAACTTAGATGCAGCGTATTTTAAAAAGAAACCGGCCAAGGAAGAAAATAGCGGAAAACGTTTTTCCTTTGGTAAAAAGTAGGAACCTTTCGGAAATCTTAATAAATTTCCAATTAGGAAATTAAAAACTAGTTGTTACAATATGAGGTAATGAATATGAAAAACATTTTAGTGTGTGATGATGATAAAGAAATCGTAGACGCAATAGAGATATACTTGCAACAGGAAGGATATAACATCCTGAAGGCATATGATGGCGAGCAGGCATTGGAGGTATTAAAAGAACAGGAGGTACATCTGTTAATTATTGACGTAATGATGCCGAAACTAGATGGAATTCGGGCAACACTGAAGATTCGAGAAGAAAGCAGTATTCCCATTATTATTTTATCAGCCAAGTCAGAAGATGCAGACAAGATTTTAGGATTGAATATCGGAGCGGATGATTATGTGACAAAACCATTTAATCCGTTGGAATTAGTGGCAAGAGTAAAGTCTCAGTTGCGAAGATATACCCAGTTGGGCAACGTAGCGGAAAGCAGTCAGAAAATCTATCAGGTAGGTGGATTAGTCATGAACGATGATTTAAAAGAAGTGACTGTGGATGATGAGTTGGTGAAACTTACCCCCATTGAATACAATATTTTGTTATTGTTGGTAAAAAAATCAGGGAAAGGTATTTTCCATCAATCAGATATATGAAAATATATGGAATGAAGATGCGATTGGAGCGGATAATACCGTGGCAGTACATATTCGCCATATCAGAGAAAAAATAGAAATCAATCCCAAGAAACCACGATACTTAAAGGTCGTGTGGGGAGTGGGATATAAGATAGAAAAGTCAAAATAAAGGAGTGACGTAATGAAAAAGATACGATATTCTACCGGATTAAAAGCAACTATGGTGGTTGTTCAACAGATTTTCTTTGTAGTACTGGTGGTATCTATATTGTTGGTAACAACACTTTTTCGGAAAAATATTCTGGATTTTGGTGATATCAAAAATAAGTCTTTTTCAACGTCGGCATATTTTTCCTCGCTGTTTCAGCAATCAGCCGAGGAAATTTTTAACTTTGTAGAACTTCGTAAGAAGTTTGAAACAGATGGAAATTATGACACAGAAAAGCAAATTGATATTCAAAAATATTATAGTAGTCAGGGAAGAGTAGCGGATGGCCCTGAGGATAAAACGGTAGATGATGATAGCGACACAAGACGCTATTATTTGGGAGATTTGGTAGAATGGGCAAGAAATTATACCTATTCTCAATATAATTTTCAATCCAGCTATTACATTGACGATGAAATTCATCAGAAACAGACGGTGACCCGTGAGGGGAAATCTGTTTATAATGAGGAAAAAATCATTGGAAGTCTTGGGGATATGAGCCTGGAACTTCAAGAACTTATAGTGGCAAATGTAGAGCATTATTATGGCGGTTCTTATCAAATTCCGGGAGTAGAGACTACCACAGACGGTGAGGTTACAGTAACACTAACAGAAACAGCTGGAGATGAAGAGACAGTAGATGAAGGGGGAGTAGACGAAGAATTACTGCAAAGTGTCATTCAAAGAGTGATAGAAGGTGGGTTGTATGACCTGAATAGCGAAGAACTCATATTATTGTTAAAAGATATGGGAATGCAGCAGCAGGGATACAAATCCAATTATAATTTTGTAAATGAAAGTTACCTTTCTGTGGATGAAAGAGGCATTTGGAGTGACTATATTCAGGGGAATTGTACAGAAGCTCAAATGCAAAAATCATATGAGGCATTAGAATATACACTTGAAAATATCGGACAAGAGGTAAATAATTATAAGAAGTGCTTAAATCGCTATAATCTGGGAAAAGAAGGAAGCAATGTAGCATATTGGATAAAACGTGGAAGCGATGAACAAGTATATACCAATCTGGGAGAGAAAAGTGCAGACGATTTAATTGCATATGGAAAACAGATGGGAAAATACTTTTTCTATCAGGAATCTGACATGCGTCTGGAAACCAATGTAAAAGGAATGGAAGATGCCTTTTATAATGGAATCGAGCAGACGTATGGAGGAAAGGGAAATGTTTTGTTTATCTGTGTAAACACTTCTTTTGCACAACAGGATAGTTTTTATGAGGCACAGCAGGAATATAGCCGATTGTATCCATGGATATATATCGGAACAGTGGCGATGGTGGTAAGCGGACTTGGATGGCTGATATGTTTTATTTATTTAAGTACTGTAGCCGGAAAAGGCGGGGAAAACGGAGAAGAAAATCTCACTTGCTGGTTTGATAAAATTCCTACAGAACTGGTATTTTTAGGAGCAGCCATTTCAACGATAGCAACCATTATTATGTTTGGAGAGGTGCTTTATAGATTCGGTCCGTCGGAACTGGCGGGAATGCTCATTATGTCAGGGGTTTTGGGATTCTTTAGCTCGGCATTGTTCATGTTGTTTTATTTGAGCTTTGTAAGAAGAATTCGTGCCGGAATACTGTGGAATCAGAGTATTGCTCACTGGATAGTGCGTGGAGTCGGAATTGTTTTTCATGCGCGTAGACCGATGACTAAAATGATTATCTGGTTTGCAATCCATTTTGTAGGGTGTCTCATAATGATTCCGCTTTTGACGGAGTGGAATCGAAGATACCAGATATTGGGGATTCTTTGGTTTGTAGGAATGAGTCTTGTAGAAGGCGTGTTTATTGTAAGAGAAGGCGTACAACGCAATAAAGTGTTGGAAGGAATTAAAAATATTTCGGATGGAAACCTTGAATTTAAAATAGACACTACCCAGTTACAAGGGGATAATAAGAAATTTGCAGAATCAGTAAATGCCATTGGAGACGGATTGTTTCATGCGGTGGATGACAGTATGAAAAATGAACGTTTAAAGGCAGACTTGATTACCAATGTATCCCATGATATAAAAACGCCACTTACCTCTATTATTAACTATGTAGACTTGCTGAAACGAGAGGATATACCAAATGAGAGGGCGCAGAATTACATTAACGTGTTAGAAGCAAAGTCCCAGAGATTGAAGCAACTGACAGAGGATTTGTTAGAGGCATCTAAGATAAGCTCCGGAAACATCACCTTGCAGATGGAGCGTATTAATTTTGTGGAACTGGTATATCAGACAGGCGGAGAGTTCAACGAGAAGTTCGAGGCGAAGGGACTTACAGCCGTGACAAAACTTCCAAGAGAGCCGGTAGTGATTATGGCAGACGGCAGACGAATCTGGCGTGTGGTTGAAAACTTATACAATAATGTGGCAAAATATGCTATGGCAAATACCCGTGTATATGTGGATATGGAAGTGGAAGAAGATTGGGTTACCCTTTCCATTAAAAATATTTCACAGAATGCACTGAATATACAGGCAGACGAATTAACAGAGCGTTTTATTCGTGGAGATGTGTCAAGAAGTACAGAAGGAAGTGGCTTGGGACTTTCCATTGCCAAAAATCTCACCAAGCTTATGGGTGGTGAATTTGAGATATATTTGGATGGGGATTTGTTTAAGGTTACCATAGGATTTAGCAGGGAACCAGAGAAAACAGAAGAATAAACAGATACAGTTGGAGGAGGATGAAAAATGGCATTAAAAAGCAGCGTTGAAAGGGCAGAAAAGAAGGCAGGAGGCTTTGCAACTGCAAGAAAAAATGTAGTAATTCAGTATCAGGGAAGAGAACGTTTAGAACAAAATTTACTGGACTTGGTGCGAAGAGATATTTTGCGTCAGGGAGTTACCGATGAAGAAATTAACGAAGTAAATGTTTATATCAAACCGGAAGAATCAGCGGTATTCTATGTGGTAAACGGAGAAGTGGAAGGAAAAATTGCATTTTAAAAAGATAAGCAGGAAGAAGTGGAGGAGAAGATACAATGACAGTTACATATGTAGTAGCAAATCAGAAGGGCGGAATTGGTAAGACAACCACAGCAACTACGTTAGCAGGAATTTTAGGAAAAAAAGGAAAAACCCTTTTAATTGATGCAGACCCACAGGGAAACAGTAGTGCA
Organism: Clostridiales bacterium; assembly: GCA_012519695.1. Lineage (GTDB taxonomy): Bacteria > Bacillota > Clostridia > Lachnospirales > Lachnospiraceae > Petralouisia. The sequence goes on from JAAYPT010000032.1 coordinate 54,542, forward strand.
ACCTATCAGGCGAAAATTGAAGATCAGGCAACCCTATATGATGTTATGGTAGATTCGGATATGTTGCCATTGGAGGATGCAATTCAACATATGCCAAACGGAGATATTGTGGCATCAGACCCATTGCTCAGTAAGGCAGAAAAGATGTTAGATGGTGACGTGGAAGGACTATATCGCTTAAAGGATGCCATAGAAGAACTGGGTGGATATGATTATATTGTAATAGATACAGCACCGTCATTAAATGTGATTTTATATAATTGTCTGATTGCAGCCGATGAAGTTATTATTCCGGTAATGGCAGATGCATACTCTATGCAGGGCTTGCAGCAGTTGTATAATACAATCAAAGCAGTACAAAGAAGACAGAATCCGGCACTTAAGATTGCAGGACTGCTGCTGGTGAAGTTTTCCGGACGTTCCAATCTGGAAAAAACAGTGGAAAAGGAATTAGAACAGCAGGCGCAGGAGTTGGGAACAAAGGTATTTAAAACAGCAATTCGTGAGTGTATCAAAACCAAGGAAGCGCAAAGAGCTAAGCAGTTACTGAGTGACTATGCACCAAATTGTACCAGTATGCAGGACTATCAGGCATTTGCAGAGGAGCTCATAGGAAAATAAAGGGATTCATCGGATGGATTTGACATCTAAACATAGGAAGGTTACAATATAAGAGTTCTGGTTAGACAGGACTAAAATATAAAAAGAGGAAAAAAGATGAAAAAGAGAGTAATTGCATGCATGTTAGCACTGACTATGGTATTTTCAGTGACAGCATGTGGAAATGACAACAAGAAAGACACAAAAGAAACATCCAAGACAGAGCAGCAAAAGGATAAGGATGAAAAAGATTTAGAAAGTGAAGACGTTGACGAAGCGGAAGATACAGAGGAAGATACAGTAACCGCAGAACGTGGAACTTTTGATGGAAATGTTTACACAAACGAAAGCATGGGATTTCAGGCAACATTTCCAGAGGGCTGTACGCTGTATAGCGATGAAGAGATTCAGGAAGTAGTAGGAAATGGTTCTGATATTATGGAAGAAGCATACGACAGTGATACCATTGAAAACAGTCTTTCCGGAACCATTTATGATGTTATTGCAGTAACAGCAGACCAGACAACTAATATCCAGATTGTAATGGAAGATACAGAGGTAACAGCAGGAAGAGAGCTGACAGCAGATGAGTATGCACAGGCAATGACAACCAATTTAAAGACAGCATATAAAAGTGCCGGAATCGATGTAGGTGAGCCGGAAGTTACAGATGCAACATTAGGCGGCATGGACTTTAAAGTGGTTTCATTAAGTGCAGGTCAAATGACACAGGAATATTATGCACATAAAGTTGGCAATTATATGTTAGTATTTACAATGACATATACAGACCCAACAGCAGTACAGGAGTTTTTAAATTCTGTAACTGCGCTCTAATAAAAATATGCGTAGAACTTAGGAAAATTCTCTTACATACAATGTGAAAGCAGGTATGCAGGAGAATTTTTTGTCATGAGAAAGACGTTGGTATATTGTATAAAAGTACAGATTTTCTTATGATATAAAAATGTTCCACTAAGGGTGTGTATTGGCATAAGAAGTAAAAGGAAGTCATATAAAATTGACATAAAATAGGAAAAATGCTATCCTAATAAACGAGGGAATAAAGGGTATCTAATGATTGTATACTTATTCACGATTTTGTAATTCTACAAAATTATTCCCGTAAGAGTAAATAAAATAGAGGAGGTACGCAATGCGTCAGACACAGGCAGAACAAAGAGAGGCACAGCGTCAGGCAATACGTGCTCAGATAAGAAATTGTGAAAATACCATAGATGATTTAAATCAAGAAATTGGAAGAATAAATCAAAAGTTGGAACGACAGCAAGAAGCAAAAAAACGCTATGATAATATGTGTATTCAAGTTGAAAGTGCTAAGGAGAGAAAGCGTGGAAATACGCGTAATATGGAATCATATGTAAGAAATGTAAAATTCCTGTATGGTTATCAAAGCCGTATGTATGAATTCTTAGATGGGCAGAGGGCTTCAGAAAGTCGAAGATGTATGGAAGAAGTAGCTGAAAAAATGACAACTGCAATCAATGATAATATACAGAGGTTAGAAGAATTAAGAAGACAAATTGCAGACTATCATAGTAAAATAGCGCAATTAAACAGAAAATTGGGAGGAATATAAATGGAAGGCATATTAGCGAAAGATATTGTAGTAATTGATGATAATTATACCGCGCAGGTAAAGCAGGATTATTTGGTGGCAGGAGAGAGGATGAATGAGGTCATAACGGAGTATGTCAGTATTTTAAAAGGAGTCGTGAACGAAGGTGGTCTGAGTGGAAAAACAGCACAAAAATTAGGTCAGTTTGCAGATTTGGCAGAAGCGTTGCTGAAAGACACCATGCTTAATTGGTCAACACAGTTGGCAAGCCAGATGGAGCAGTATGTAGCAGAAATAGATACAGCAGATATGGAAATATATTAGGAGGGGCAGCAGTGATAACTACAGTTGGTGTAAGGAATGAGAAAATAGAAGAAGCAGTATTGAAATTGAATGGATTAGAGGAAAAGTTAGAGGAAATTAACGTGACAAAAGGAAAAGAAGAAGGAGGTGCTGGAACTACTTACGAAAAAATGGAAAAAATAGAGGAAAAGGTAAGTAGCAGTAAAGATAGTATGAAAAAGTTGATAGAAGCTACTGTAACATTTTTGGAGGGAACAAAAGAAACGGTACAGAACGCAGATAAAAAAGCGGGAAATCGCTTAGAGAGGATTGTATAAATGGGAAGAAAAAGAGTATTTACAACAGAAGTATATGATGCATTGGAGAGTGGAATTTCAACAGAGCCGTTTTTGGATTTTTTCACAGATATTCCATTACATGCCCAAGATGCGTTTGGCGGTATAGATTTAGAAGATGATTTGGGAAATATAGAACGGTATATGACAGATATTTCCGATTTGAATGATTATACGGTAGAAAAATTGAAACAGATTTTTTTAAATGTAGAAGGGGTAGATAAGCGATATGGAAGAATCCTTCAGGCACAGGTGGATACAGTGCAGGCATTTGATACAGTCGTAAAGAGATTGACAGAAGAAATAGGAAATAAAAATTTTATAACGGAGTTTGATAGTACTGCTTTTTTTGCCTCTGTTTCACAGGAAGCAAATATTTTGCTGCAAATGAGATGGAGAGAAATATTACAAAAGCCTGCCAATGAAATCACACAGGAGGAGTATATGCAGTTGGCAGAACTTTTGGTTCGAAGTGGGGATGCAGAACTTTTAGAAGATATGTTGAATCTGTGTTATGACTATTCAGAGGTGGAAACTCGGAGTGAAGGAGGAATTACAGTTACTATTGTATCTTATAACGCGAGTGAAAAGCTAAAGAAACTTGCGGATGCGGCAAATGCCGTAATGATGATTTTGGAGGCATCGTGTATGCAAGGAGTAGATATTGACGAAAGTATGAGAAAGAATGCAATTCGTATCAATCAATTAATGCAGACATTTCTGCCATATAGTGAAGCTTTGGATATTGCTACAACGGAAAATATGCAGGGGGACAGGAAAGTTACATCGGAAAAATTAATAGAAGTTTCTTATACCAGTGAGGGATTGTTACGACTGCAATTTTTCCGATATCCAGGTAAAAATCAGGTATGGATAGAACAGCAACCCACAGTTATTTCAATATCTTCACCTGCGAGGGGGCAGGCAGGGGAAAATGAGGCTAAGGATGAAAGCTTTCGGTATATGGCGGCATATATTGGAAATGATACGGTCTTACAATCTGTTTCTCAAGAAACAGTTTCACAGGTGCTGTCTGCATTTATAGGAGAAATACCGGGAAGTGGTGTGGCAGGCGCGGTTCAGAGTATTATTTCAGCTGGAATAGATGCTGCAAATAATCCAATTGGAGCATGTCAGGAAATAGCAGGCGTAGGAATTCTGGCAGATATGTTCCAAATGACCTATGTGTCTTCTGATATAAACGGAAATGCTAATTTACATGCATATTCTCTGTATCCAAGTGAAACAACACAAAACTGGGTAAAAGCATTTAATGAGTATATGCAGAATGGAAGTGGGGCTGAAGAGGCAGTTGGATGTGGGTATAGTAAACTGCCGGGAGGAGAATTGACGGTGGAGTATTTAATGGCACATCCAAATGAAGTGTGTGAGATATTTAATATGCTGAATATAAAGGCAGGAGATAATGATAGATTAGATGGATATAGCCAAGACATAATAAATATTTATAAGGAGCTGGAAAATGAGTAAAGTAAAAAGAAACAGAATAAAAGTAATAGGGTGTATAATAGTTGCAGTTGTAATTGTGTGTGTTGGAAACTGGATTTACAAAGGAAGAAGAGTACACTTTGCAGATGATAAAATGCGCCAGGTGATATGTTTGGAATTGGGAAAAGATAAGAATTCTCATGATGTGACATATCGGGATTTAGAGACA
>JAAYPT010000003.1 GCA_012519695.1 Clostridiales bacterium
ATATTTTATATATGCAGTACGTACAAAATTTCATGGAATCTTAGCTCAGCTGGGAGAGCATCTGCCTTACAAGCAGAGGGTCACAGGTTCGAGCCCTGTAGGTCCCATTTATGCCGCAGTGGCGGAACTGGCAGACGCGCAGGACTTAAAATCCTGTGGTGGTGACATCGTACCGGTTCGATTCCGGTCTGCGGCATTAACTTTTGTTTAGAAGTTAATGAAACTATTGACAAATAGACAGAAGTGTTGTATTATATCAAATGTTGTGTATGGAGTATCCATTACATCATTATGTGTGTGTAGCTCAGCTGGATAGAGCACTTGGCTACGGACCAAGGTGTCGGGGGTTCGAATCCTCTCACGCACGTTATCTAGACCTTGAAATGTTATGATTTCAAGGTCTTTTTCTATGCAATAGGAAATTGTATCTTATTGCAAAAAGCATTCCGCAATGTTGGAAATATAAATCACATTCTACAATAAGGAAAAAGCGAAGAAGAGGTTATTTCTCAATGTTGGAAGTAAAAATCACATTTCGCAAAGTTCTCTTGTTTTATTTTTTATAAAGTTCTTTTGCATAAGTTATTACATGTAAGTTATTACATAAATGAGTAATTCGTAGAAAGAATTAGAGAAAAAGGATGAAAAATAAGTTGTTGTGTGATAAAATAGTTATAAATTGGAAAAATAGGAGTATAGTACTGAATGGAAGTTTAGGAGTGTAATATGAATAGACAAGAATTTTTACATGAGTTACGAATTGCTTTACAGGGGGAAATAAGTCAGCGTGCCATAGATGAGCATGTTAGATATTATGAAAATTATATTATAGAGGAATCTAGAAAAGGAAAAAGCGAAGAAGAAGTTATTTCTCAATTGGGAAATCCACGCCTAATTGCTAAAACCCTGATTGATACTACTGAGCAATTTGGAACAGTAAATGAAGAGGAGTATTATTCAAAGCACTATAATGATGAGAACATAGGGGATGAAAAAGGATTTCACGCTGGCTATTCTGACCGGACTGGATGGGATGTGCGCTTTGGAAAATTAAAGTTAAATAGTTGGTATGGAAAGTTACTTATGATTTTGATTGCAATTCTTATTATTATAGTGGCGGCACATATTGTTGCCTTTTTATTGCCCGTAATTATGATTATTGTAATGATATTGTTAATTATTTCTTTGATTCTAGGAAGCCGCAGATAAAAGAAGAAAGTTAGGAGGGAAACATGGAAACGGTAAAAGTAGGTAAGGGAAAAAAGTTTTTAAAAAGAGGAGAGAGAGTTAAAGGATTATATGTAATTTTGCAAGGAAGCGTTCGTGCCGTTTCAAAAAATGACGAGTTTGATATGGAGGCTGGAAGTATTATTGGATTAATGGAAAGTGGCTCAGGCATTTATATGTGTGACTACATTGCCAATACAGAGTGCATTTGTTATTCCTATGAATATAAGGTTCCAGAGGATTATAAACAAATCTTTGCAAATGAGGAAAAATATGTTTCCGTATTTACGATGTCAGCAATGCGCCAAACATCGATTTTATTACGAAGATATACTGCTTTTTATAAAATTGCACAGGGTTATTATCGCTTTTTGATGAACATGAATGAAGAGTATAAGAGATTTTGTGATGATTATGAGATGCCGGAGAAGAGTTTTCAACGAATGAATCTTGCTATGCCGGTACAGTTAAGCGATAAAATAGAAAATTGGACAATCGAGTATTATGAAAAAATGTCTACATTATCATTAAAGGCAATTGACCAGTTCTTAATGAGAGATGTTTCAATTGGAATCGGAGAAATCTTGAATGCAGCGTGCTGGATGAAACAGGCACTTTCTTTGATTGAGTTAATAAAACAGTATTTGCAATTCCAAAAAGAATTGTTATTCTCACATACAGAAGAAGATCTGTTCCAGTTGTATTTTGATTTGGCGAAAAAGGCAGCACCTACAGGAGTTGATTTAGAGCCTTTGTTTGCAAAAATTTCTGAAATTATGGAATATATAAAAAGTAGCAACTTATACGAAGAGGCTTTGATAGATACTAGATTTGCAGCATACCGCAGTTATGATTTTTATCAGCAGGTTGATTTCCCGGAGACTGAGATTTGGGCAGAAGAATCAGTAGAAGAGGAAGAAGAATTAAGAGGAGACTATTTGACACAAATATTGTCTTACAGTCGATATGATGAAGAAAAGGGAAGAGTTTTCCGGTCACAGTTGGAAGAATACAAAGATCTACCAGATATATTATCCACTTCTGATGATGTAAGAAAATTGCGTCGACAGATGACACAAGCCTTTTATGAAATATATGAATTGGCATTTTGGCGTTCTGTTGAAGATGAAAAAATGCCGGTTGCGGTAAAAATGTTTTTAAATTTTGGCTTCATGGATGAAAGACTGGCAGGAGAAGATAATGCAAGCAGTATATACGACTTGACAGATGAATTATATAGATGCAAAACAGATAATGTATATACGATGTACGAATGGCTAAAAAGTATTCTAAGAGGAGAAAATGAGCCATGTCGAAATGAGTTTGACTTAGATTATAATGCTTATTTGAATGAATTGAAAAAGACGGGAAAAATTAATACAGATGAACAAAAACGTTTAGCAGATAATTTGCGCGAAAAAGTACAATACGAAATGCGCAATATGTTTGTTTCTACTAATCGTGCTACATATGGAAAAATATCTACATTCTGTCCGATTTTATGTGAACATGATATTATTAATTCAGTAGAAAGTATGTTAGTTACTGCCGCAAAGATAAATGAGGCACTTGATTATATCCGAAGAATTGATTTTTCACTGTTTTATCGAGAAATTGCATTTTCTGATCCGGAAAAAGACATTAATCGAGAAATGATACAAAAGGAAGTATTGCCAAATATTATTTTAATGCCTAATGCAGGTAGTAAGGCGATGATGTGGCAGGAAACAGCAGGAATTAAGAAAGATACACCTGCAAGATTTATTTTACCAATTATGACAGTTGCAGATGTTACGGAAATGATGATTGAAGTATCCGGAAGATTTCGTTGGGAAATGTGTCGAAAGATACAGGGAGTTCATTGGAATGACATTAGGGAACCGTCACTTACTTCTGAGTATAGTGATTATATTCAATATTATCGTAAGAATCATGAACTTACTGCCGAAGCAAGAGAAAAGGTGAAAAATGCACTTTATAAGGCAAAGAATAATTATAGAGAAGTATTTGTAAAGGATTATCAGAATTGGATTAAGTATGAATCACGAGGAAGTTTTCGTTTGAATAAAGTGGCAAGAGATATTATTTTCCGCTATTGTCCATTTAGTAAGGGAATCCGAAAAGACCTATTAACGAATCCAATGTATCGTGATATTTTTGAAAAGTATGAGATATTAAAGGGAAGAAAGATTCGTCATTTGGAATTGTGGTATGACCGTTATCAAAAAAAGGGCGGAGAGATTACAGAAGAGTTACAGGTAAATCGCGAATTTTATGAAATGTAAAAGTGTAGAAAAGAAGCTTTATGAAAGAGTAGATTCTTTCGTAAAGCTTTTTTATGTAATAGGAAATTCCACAAATCGTCAGAAATAGTGTATAATGAACTAGAAATAAAAAATGACATGACAAAAGAGCGAATGGTGGATTCGCCATGACGTTGTTTATGAAGTTTTTTGTTTTGGTTTAGGGTAGCTGCACTATC
>JAAYPT010000033.1 GCA_012519695.1 Clostridiales bacterium
TAAAACAGGAAAATTACTGCAAAAATCGCAATTACACCACATCCCAAAAGCAATATCATCCGAAGGGAATCTGCACCATACATGGTTTCAATTCCTTTGTCCCAGGTAATTGCCAGCATAATATAATACATTGCACTCATTCCGATTGCGGTAAGGATGTATGGCAGATATAAACTTTTATTTTTCTTCAAATTCTCTTTTGCCAGTCTGGTATAAAAAAATCTACTCATTTCTGCCACCACCTGTCGTAATCACCGTAAGGGTGTCTGATATCTTCTGATACATTTCTTCATCCGTATTAGAGCCTTTATATAATTGATGGAATACCTGACCATCCTTAATAAATAATACTCGTTTTGCGCAACTTGCAGCCTTAATGGAATGTGTTACCATCAGAATGGTTTGCCCACTTTCGTTAATGTTTTTAAACATTTTTAACAATCCTTCTGCCGCCTTAGAATCCAATGCACCGGTTGGTTCATCTGCAAGAATCAGCTGTGGTCCTGTAATCAATGCTCTTGCCACTGCTGCACGTTGTTTCTGTCCACCGGACACTTCATATGGATACTTATTTAAAATTGCCTTAATTCCCAATTTTTCTGCTATCGGCTGTAATCTTGCATTCATTTCATCAAACCCTTTTCCTGCCAATACCAGTGGAAGAAAAATATTATCTTGAATGCTGAATGTATCTAAGAGATTAAAGTCCTGAAATACAAATCCTAAATTTTTTCTTCGGAATGCAGATAATTCTTTTTCCCGAATCTGGGATAAATTTTTCCCTCCTAATAACACCTGTCCGTCTGTTGCCTTATCCAGTGCTGCAAGAATATTCAATAAGGTTGTTTTTCCTGAACCGGATTCTCCCATAATCGCTACATATTCTCCCTCTTCTACGGAAAAGGTAACATTGGATAATGCCTGCACCTGATTTCCGCCAAAACGAGTGGTATATACTTTTTTCACATTATTTACTTCTAAGATTGCCATAATGTCCTCCTTCTTGTTCTTCGTTCTAAGGACAGTATACAGAAACAGGAAATGACCTGCCTTAATTTTGGCTTACATTTCCTGCTCATTTCTTACAGTTTTGTCACGTTGGAACTAAAACACCAATTTCATCTTTGTTCCCTTTCCCGGTTCCGATGTTACATACACTTTATGTCCTAACTTTTCTAAAATCTGTTTGCAAAGATACAGTCCTATTCCGCTTGCTTTTTTATCATTTCTTCCATTATATCCAGTATAACCTTTTTCAAAAACTCTTGGCAAATCCTCCGGCAATATTCCTATTCCGGTATCTGCAATCACAAGGTTGCCTCCTTCCATATAAATGGAAATACTTCCTTCTACAGTGTACTTTATAGCGTTGGAAAGTATCTGTTCTACTACAAACACCATCCACTTTTCGTCTGTTACCACTTTTGTAGTTATGGTTTCATAGTGAAGTGCCAATTTTTTCCGAATAAACATAGGCGCATATTTATGTATCGCCTGACGAATAATACTATCTAACGAATATTCCTGTAATACAAAATCATTTACACTGCTATTTAACCGCAAATACTGAAGAACCATTTCTACATATTGTTCTATCTTAAAAAGTTCTCCTTCACACTCTTTGCGTTGTTCATAAAACTGCTCTATATTCTCTGTTTCCTGCTGAAACAACAATCGCATCGCAGCAATGGGTGTTTTTATCTGATGCGCCCACAGGGTAAAATAATCCGTAATGTCTCTTTTTTCCCGCATCAACTGTGCGGTACGTTCTCTTCGTTCTTCTTGTGCTAAATAAATCAATTCCTGATATGCTTCTTCCAGACTATCTGTGGCACTTGGCAATTCTTCTGTCCCATTTTTAACCGCTTCTTGCTGCTCCAATAATTTCTGCACTTTTTTCCGATATGCACTTGCATCTACCAGTACTGCAATTACACCAATTACCAAGCAAAGTGCAAACGCATATCCAATCGCTTCCATCGGAAGATGATACAGAAATAATACCGCTGCGCAAATTGCTCCAAATAATAAAAACAATAAAATTCCCAGGCGGTGTCTACGCATATAAGATTTAATCCACCACATATCCGATTCCCTTTCTTGTTTTTATCATATCCTTGATGCCTGTTTCTTCCAGCTTTTTACGCAGTCTTGCAATATTTACTGTCAATGTATTATCATCAATGAAACTATCTGACTCCCATAAACGTTCCATCAGACGGTCACGGGTTACGATTTTCCCCTTATTTTCTAATAATTCCTGCAAGATACGCATTTCATTTTTAGTCAATTCTATGCGTTTTCCATCATAGGTAATCATTCCGTCACTGCTATTAAATATCATTCCCTTATGCTCTATTAGATTACTTTCCCCTGCAAAATCATAAGTGCGGCGCAACATTGCCTGGACTTTTGCCTGAAGTACCGGAAGGTCAAACGGCTTCGCAATAAAGTCATCTCCTCCCATATTCATTGCCATTACAATATTCATATTATCCGAAGCGGAGGAAATAAAAATCACCGGTACTTTGGATATTTTTCGAATCTCATCACACCAATGAAATCCATTGTAAAAAGGCAGGGAAATGTCCATCAATACCAAATGTGGCTGTTCTTCTACAAATGTCTTTGTTACATGCTCAAAATCGGTAATACAAATGGGCTGATATCCCCAGCTTTCCATATATGTCTGAATAGATTTTGCAATAACTGCATCATCTTCTACAATTAATAACTTATACATTATTTGCTCCTTAATAACTCAACAGGACTACTACATGATCAGTAAAAATGGTGTAGTAGTCCCTTTTTATA
>JAAYPT010000004.1 GCA_012519695.1 Clostridiales bacterium
ATCGATTTGTCAATAGGTGTTATTAGACGGGTCGCGTTTACTTTTGCATAAGAATTAGCCAGCCGTCTGTTTACTATGCAATTTTTGATATACCCGCTGTCTGGAATATGCTAATTATAGCACCTTTTTAGAAAGACAACACCATAATATAAGTCGAAATTGGTGTTAAAAATCAATTTTGTGTAATCAGATGATATTTCAGTTGAGTTTTAGTTTTTCATTCAAGGATCCCATAAGAGAGCCATATACCAATGTATAAGAAAGCGAGGATAAGCAAATGAAGAATAAAAATAAGAAAAAAGCAAACTTAGATATGGGAATGATTATTATCACAGGAATAATGTCAGTGATAGTTACCTTTTCGTTATTATTAATAGCAGCAATTGTAACAGATACAGATATTGTTCTTTGGGACAAAACAAAAGCAATACCAGCCTTTTTAATTATGAACGGAGTTGTGTGGTGGTACTTTTTGAGTAGTGATGGGAAAAAAGAGTATAAAAAGCTAAAAAAGGCATGAGTTTATAAAAGTACGAGCATTTATAAGAATAAATAATAAATAAAGTTGAATAAATATGCCTGACGGCAAAAAAAGGAGGAAAAGCGGGAAAGTATAAAAAATGTATGAAAAAAATAATGTGCAATTTATCACACTATCGCGTTGTTTAAATAAAGAGTTGAATAAAAATAATGAAAAAAGGCATATATATGCAAAAAAGTAGTAAAAATAACCCAAAAATACCAGTAGAAACGTATAGTACAAATAAAAACTTTATGATATACTTTAGAACATTGAAAAAAGTGTTTGCCACAGAAAGACGAATGTCCACAAAGCAAAAAACCGACAATTTCACTAGGTAAAACAGTAAAGCGGTAACACATTGACTTGTCGCTGGTTTGAAGCTGTGGTATAATGTACCGTAACATTGTGTCGTAAAAGAGGATGGTATGAAGAGAAAGTTTGTTCAGGATTATAAGAGAAGATCAGGTGAAGATAAGTTTTCATATGAAGGAGATTATTACATCTTCTATATGGAAGAAACAGACAAAAAGAAACGTTCTGTAATTCAGTTGGTCTTTGCGGTATTACAGATGGTTTTGATTGTTATCGCCGGTTTATTGAATAGTCCGGGAAGCTATAAGGTATATATCGTATTACCGTATCTTTGTATGATACTTCCGTTGATTTATTACACGATGGGAGCAGTAGGATTTTTTCGGATTCCGGAAAGAATGGAGAAACACCAGTATGAAATGACAATATTCCGGATGATGAAGTCAATATTGGCAATATTTTTTCTATGTATCTTTACCGTGGGTGCTGACGGAATATTTCTTATAAGAAATAAAGAAAATACAGATACATTGTCAGAGGGAATATTTTTAGCAATAATGATAGTTCTGGCAGTAATGGATTATGTAGCACTTGTATATCACAATAAGATGTACAAGAGTGTAGTGATAGAAGCACAGAAACAGAAAGATACAAAATAATTTTGATATGAACGCAATTGCGTTTATATATATACCATATTTATAAGGAGGAAATATTATGAAAAAGAAATTACTTTCCCTTTTCCTCGTTGGATGCATGACTGCAGGAATGCTTGCAGGATGCGGTAAAGCTGACGATGGAAAAAAGGCTTCTTCTGACAAAAAGACAGAAGCAAGTGATGGTGAAACACCATTAGTAGTAGGTTACTCAGCTTTTAGTGCAAAGTTCAGTCCTTTCTTTGCAGACACACAGTACGATCAGGATGCTGAGGCTATGACACAGATTTCACTTATCGGAACTGACAGAACAGGTGGAATTATTTACAACGGTATTGAAGGACAGACAACATCTTACAACGGTACAGATTATACATACTATACCCCATCTGATGTAGATGTAAACATTGATGATGCAACTGGTGATACTACTTATACCATTAAGATGCGTGATGATCTTAAGTTCAGCGATGGAGAACCAGTAACCGCTGATGACGTAATCTTTAGTATGTATGTATTATGCGATAATGATTATGATGGAAGCAGCACATTATATTCTCAGCCAATCAAAGGTGTGAAAGCATATCGTGCAAACTCCACAGCAGCAGATTCTGTAACAGATGAAATGGTTCAGGCTAAAATCGATGAAATGCCAGAAGATTTAGCTAACCAGATTACAGAAACATTAATTACTCCATTACTTACATCCGAATTTGAATGGGTAAAATCAGATGTAGTTTCTGATCCAACTTCTTACGGATGTGAAGAAGGAATGACAGCAGCACAGTGCTTTGCAACATTGTATGCAGTAGATGCAAATTATGATCCAGCAGATAAAGATGATGATACTGTATTAGCAGACATTATTGCACAGTACGGTTCAGATTATAAGACTTTAGCAACCAACTATGGTGATGAAAGTTATTTTGATGAAGATGTAACTAAACTTGCTGAAACTGCTGTAATCGAAGATATGAGAGCAGCTGGTGAAGGTGAGGAAGTTCCTAATATTTCCGGTATTACTCGTGTAGATGATTACACTGTACAGGTTACAACTGATGGCTATGATGCAACTACTATTTATCAGTTAGCACTTCAGGTTGCACCAATGCATTACTATGGTGATAAGAGCCTGTATGATTATGATAACAACTCCTTTGGATTCACTCGTGGAGATTTATCCATCGTTCGTGAAAAAACAGACAAGCCAATGGGAGCTGGTCCATATGTATTTGATAAATACGAAAACAAGACTATTTACTATACAGCAAATGAGGATTACTTCTTAGGTGCTCCAAAGACTAAGAGTGTACAGTTCAAAGAAACTGCCGAAACAGAAAAGGTTACTGCTGTAGAACAGGGAACTGTTGACTTAACAGATCCATCCGGAAGCAAAGAGACATTTGAGCAGATTGCAGGTATCAATAGCAACGGAGAAATCAGTGGAGATAAGCTTATCACAGATACTGTTGATAACCTTGGATATGGATATATCGGATGTAACGCAGATACTGTAAACGTTGCTGGAGATCCAAGCAGTGATGCATCCAAAGATTTAAGAAAAGCAATGATGACAATTTTATCTGTATATAGAGATGTTAACATTGATTCTTACTATGGAGATGCAGCAAGCATTATTAACTACCCAATTTCCAATACTTCTTGGGCTGCACCTCAGAAATCTGATGCAGATTATGAAGTGGCTTACTCTAAGGATGTAGATGGTAACCCAATTTACACAGACGGAATGAGCGCAGATGAAAAATACGAAGCAGCAAAACAGGCAGCTTTAGGATATTTTGAAGCAGCAGGTTATACTGTAGAAAACGGTAAAGTAACAGCAGCACCAGAAGGTGCAAGCATGGAATATGAAGTAATTATTCCAGCAGAAGGTAGCTCAGACCATCCAGCATTTGGTATTTTAACAGATGCAAAAGAAGCTTTTGAGTCTATCGGTATTACATTAACAATTAACAACCCAAGTGATTCTAACGTTCTTTGGGATAAGTTAGATGCAGGAGAACAGAACTTCTGGACAGCAGCTTGGGCAGCAACCATTGACCCAGATATGTATCAGGTATACTACAGCACAAATGTTGTAGGAAAGGGTGGAACAAACTCCAACCATTATCACATTGCAGATCCAGAATTGGATTCCTTAATTATGGAAGCTCGTACAAGTGATGATCAGGCATTCCGTAAGGCAGAATACAAACAGTGCTTAGACATTATCTTAGACTGGGCAGTAGAACTTCCTACTTACCAGAGAGAAAACTGCGTAATCTACAGTCCAGAACGTATCAATGACGATACAATGACAAAAGATATCACACCATTCTATGGATGGTTAAATGAAGTTCAGAATGTAGAAATGAAATAATAGAATCAACTTAAGATTCAAAATTGGCTTTGAGCCCGCATCCTGTGGGCTCAAAGTTATTGTTAAGAGATAGCACATTCTTATGGGGAAGAATAAAAGTGCAAAACAATATTAAGGTAGAAAATAATATACTTTTTTGGGAGCGAGTAAAGTATTTTAATATAGAAGAGATAAGGAAAGAGAGATAGGAGAGTGGAACGATGAAAAAGTTCATAGCAAAGCGTTTAGGAATAAGCATTGTAATCCTGTTCTTCGTAACATTAATTATTTATTCTATCATGAGATGTATGCCAACATCTTATGTAGAAAATAAGGCAAGAGAAATGTCTTCTAAGCCTGGTGCAAAATCATACGAAGAGTGGTTAGACCAGTTAAATGAGTCTTATGGATTAGATGTAAACATTCCACAGGGATATGTGGTCTGGATGGGACATGTTTTTCAAGGTAATTTTGGAGATTCCTGGCAGTGGAATGTACCTGTAATTGAAAAATTTAAAGATGTTATTTGGTATTCCTTTGCATTAGGAGCGGTTTCATTTATTTTAGAAATAGTAATAGCCATACCACTGGGAATATTAGCAGCAAGGAAACAGTATTCACGTACTGATTATGCAGTTACGGTTTTGGCGTTAATTGGTATATCATTGCCAAGCTTTTTCTTTGCAACAATATTAAAAATGATATTTTCTGTAAAATTAGGCTGGTTAGACTTATATGGAATTGTTGGTCGTATGCATGAACAGTTAAGCCCATTTGGACAGTTCTTGGATTATGCAAAACACTTGATTCTTCCGGTTGCAACCTTAACCATTGTAAGTATCGGAAGTTTGATGCGTTATACAAGAACCAACATGCTTGAAGTATTGAATTCAGATTTTATTCGTACAGCGAGAGCAAAAGGACTTTCAGAGAAACGTGTTATCAATTATCATGCATTTCGTAATACATTGATTCCGATTGTTACCATCTTAGGAGGAAGTCTTCCGGGATTGTTTGCCGGTGCAATGATTACCGAGCAGTTGTTCCAAATACCGGGAATTGGATATACATCTTACTTAAGTATGACCAGAGGAGATATTCCGTTTTCCATGTTCTATTTGACATTTTTGGCAATATTATCATTGCTGGGTAACTTGATTGCAGATATTCTTTATGCAGTAGTTGACCCACGAGTACGAGTTCACTAGGAAGGAGAAGCACGATGAGCGAAGAAAAGAATTTAGATACAAAGCATAATAGCACATCTACTTCTTTGGATGATGAGCAAAGAGTAAAAGTGCTGTCACCAGGTATGATGGTTGCAAAACGTTTCTTTCGTAACCGTTTAGCCATGGTTGGTTTGATTATTATTGTCTGTATGTTTATATTTTCATTTGTAGGAGGAATGTTTGCTCCTTATAGTGAAAAACAGGTATTCCGTACCACGGAGACAGCTATTAAGGATTATGCAGGTGTAGCGGAAAATAAAGACTGGCAGTATAGTATTGCAGATGGAAAAGATTTTCCGGCAGCTGCTCAGGCACAGATGATTCTTGCAATTAATAAAGAACAAACAAGTTTCACAGCAAAAGATGTTACTTATGGATTGTTGAAAAAGAGCGATAATTTATATTATATTGTTCAGGGAGAACAGATTGCTACCACAACAAATGTACGTGGAGCTTTCAACTATAATGAAATAGTGGCAGGAGCTCTTACAGATAATGTAAAAGCAGCTTATGAAGCAGCAGTAGCTGCAAATGCAACAGAATTTGATGCGGATGGTGTTCATTACAGCATTACTCAGCAAGGACGTATGAACAGTATTAATGTAGCAGAGAATATTGCCATTGCATCCAAATTTGTATTTAGCGGTGCAACACAGGATATACAGCCTTCTTTTGAATTCAAATGTGCGGCCTTGGATGCAGTAGAAGCAGAAGCTACATCAGTAGAGGTTGAAGGAACCACATATACCATTAAAGAAAATGACGAGGGTGCACTGTTTTATAAGGATGGAGAAGAATATGTTCTTGTATCCACCTATAATATCAGCCCTGCAAATGATGGTGTTTTCTTAACTTTGGATTTTAGAAGAGCTGCATTAGAAGCAATTGACCAGGGAAAAGAAAAATTTTCCTATACCGATGAAGAAGGAAAAGAAACAGAATATGTTTTAAAACGTAAGAATGAACAGTACACCGTAAGAAATTATGTGGAGACTCCGGTAAATGATACATACGCCAAACCTTCTAAAGCACATATCCTTGGAACGGATGGACATGGTATGGATATGCTGACACGTTTGATGTTTGGTGGTAGAATTTCCCTTATGGTAGGATTTGTTACCGTTATTTTGGAAGTGCTTATCGGTGTTATCATGGGAGGCGTTGCCGGATATTTCGGTGGTTGGGTAGATACCCTGATTATGCGTCTGGTAGATATTTTCTACTGTATCCCATCTTTGCCATTATATATTATTTTAGGAGCCATCATGGACTTCTGGAAGATAGACCCTCAGCTTCGTATTTTCGTATTGTGTGCCATGTTAGGATTGTTAGGATGGGCAAGTGTTGCACGTATGGTGCGTGGACAGATTCTTTCCTTGCGTGAACAAGAGTTTATGACAGCAGCAGAAGCATTAGGAATTAGTACTCATAGAAGAATTTTTGTACACTTAATTCCAAACGTAGTTCCACAGTTGATTGTTATTGCAACCATGGGACTTGGTGATACTATTTTAACAGAAGCAACATTATCCTTCTTAGGATTGGGCGTTAAATTCCCATATGCTTCTTGGGGAAACATTATCAATGCAGTAAACGATTCTTATGTTATGACAAACTTCTGGTTTGTATGGATTCCGGCAGGTATCTTGATTTTGCTGACCGTTTTAGGATTTAACTTTATCGGTGACGGACTTCGTGATGCATTTGACCCGAAAATGAAGAGGTAGGTGAGCAGTATGGGATTATTTGGAAATAAAAATAAAAACAATGCAAATTATATTTCAGCAAAAGAATCCAGACGAATTTCCAAGGAGAATCGTAAAATTACTGCTGAAATAGAGAAAAAGAGAAATCGTAAAAATATTCCGAAAGAAGAATATATTACAAAAATGAAAAATCCGAACAATGTAGTGGAATTTGATAATGTACACACATATTTCTTTACAGATATCGGAGTAGTAAAGGCAGTAGATGGAGTATCCTTTGAAGTACCAAAAGGAAAAACAGTAGGTATCGTAGGAGAATCTGGTTGTGGAAAGTCTGTAACAAGTCTTTCCATGATGCAGTTAGTACAAAGACCTACCGGTCAGACAGTAGAAGGAGAAATCCGTTTTGATGCGGGAGATCAGGTATACAATGTTGTAAATACTCCCACTTCTGAAATGCAGAAGTTAAGAGGAAATCAAATGGCAATGATTTTTCAGGAGCCAATGACTTCCTTGAATCCGGTATTCCGCATTGGTGATCAGGTAGATGAAGTAATTGCACTGCATAATCCAAGCATGAGCAAGGAAGAAGTAAAAGAAAGAACAATTGAAATGTTGAAAATGGTTGGAATTGCTAACAGTGAAGGTGTTTATAGCATGTATCCACACGAGCTGTCAGGTGGTATGCGCCAGCGTATCATGATTGCTATGGGACTTGCATGTAGTCCGAAACTGATTGTTGCAGATGAACCAACAACAGCATTAGATGTTACTATTCAGGCACAGATTTTGGACTTATTGCGTGGATTAAAAGAAAAAATCAACAGTTCCATCATGCTTATTACACATGACCTTGGAGTAATTGCAGAAATGGCAGACTATGTAGTTGTTATGTATGCAGGCCGTGTGGTCGAAAAAGGAACTGCTCAGGAAATTTTTAAAGATCCTCGTCATCCGTATACGATTGGACTTATGAATTCCAAACCGGTAGTTGGCAAAAAGGTAGACAGACTTTACAGTATTCCAGGAAAAGTACCAAATCCAATTGATATGCCAAACTATTGTTACTTCAAAGATCGTTGTGAAATGTGTGTAGAAGCATGTAATGGTGCATATCCGGAAGAAATTAAGATTTCTGATACACATTTTGTAAGTTGTTATCGCCATGTAAATGATGCTGTGAAGGAGGAGAAATAATATGTCAGTAGAAAAAGAAAAGATACAAGAACCTCTCGTTCACAATGATGAAAATATATTAGAAGTCAGCCATTTAAAGAAGTATTTCCCAATCAAGGGAACACTTGGTTCTGCCAAAGGCGAAGTAAAGGCAGTAGACGATGTAAGCTTTAACATCAAAAGAGGAACTACCATGGGATTGGTAGGAGAATCAGGTTGTGGAAAGTCTACAACAGGACGTACAATTTTACGTTTGATTGAAAAAACAGATGGACAGGTATTATTTAATGGAATTGATGTAAATAAGGCCAGCAAAAAGGAAATGCGTGAACTGCGTACCAAAATGCAGATTATTTTCCAGGATCCATACTCCTCTTTATCACCAAGACTTCCAATCGGAGAAATTATTGGAGAAGCTGTAAAAGAGCATAACCTTGTTCCGAAGGATGAATACGATGCATATATTACAAAAATTATGAATTCCTGTGGATTGCAGGAATATCATAAAGATAGATACCCACATGAGTTTTCGGGTGGACAGCGTCAGAGAATTTGTATTGCAAGAGCGATTGCAGTAAATCCGGAATTTATCGTTTGCGATGAGCCGGTATCTGCGTTGGATGTATCTATTCAGGCACAGGTTATTAACTTGTTAAAAGATTTGCAGGATGAATATAATCTTACTTACTTATTTATTTCACACGATTTATCTGTAGTAGAACATATTTCTGATACAGTAGGTGTTATGTATTTAGGTGGATTGGTAGAAACAGGAGCTACCGAGGATATATTCAAAAATCCATTAC
Source organism: Clostridiales bacterium (assembly GCA_012519695.1). GTDB lineage: Bacteria > Bacillota > Clostridia > Lachnospirales > Lachnospiraceae > Petralouisia. The sequence continues at coordinate 8,768 of JAAYPT010000004.1, forward strand.
ATCCTTATACAAAAGCATTATTTAGTGCAATTCCAATTCCTGACCCGGATGCAAAGCTGGATCGTATCATTTTGGAAGGAAGTATTCCTTCACCGGCAAATCCGCCAGCAGGATGTAAGTTCCATACCAGATGTTCTGAATGCATGGAGATTTGTAAAAAACAGGCTCCAAAGGTAAAAGATATGGGTAACGGACATATGGTAAGGTGTCATTTGTATGACTAGGAAAGGGTTCCCGGGCTTCAACTCAAAAGACAGATATATAGATGAATTACTGGCAAATCAGGAAAGAGAGTTAGCAGAGCTTCGGAAAGAACCGGAGGAACGGGAAAGAGAACAACAGGAAAATTTATACAAGCAAGAGGAACAGTTGACAAAGCAGGAAACCAGAAAGATGATGGTGAGTGCTACTCTGGCAGGCTTAGCAATCGGAATAATTTTTATCGGTGCCATGTTTTTGTTTATTATGTTCTGTATCAATGTATGGTTTAAATAGAAGATAGTTGTACAGGATAAAAGAGCAGTCGAAAGGCTGCTCTCTTTCTATATCTAGTAAGAAATGTTGAAAACACACAATATTTAGCGGATAAGCCTTGACAATAATAGACAGAAAAAACTATAATGTTACTAAGTGAAAGTGGGTATTCATATGTTTAGAATAGATAGCGGAGAAAGGAGCAATAGAATGAAAAGGTGGAAAAAATATTTAGGATTGATAATGGGAATGATAATGACAATTGCAGTCTTGCCTTCTTTACCGGTACATGCTAGTGGAAAAGTGGTAATAGCAGTGTCAGGTTCCAGTTTAAATATAGGAGATAGTGTGACCGTAACAGCAACAGCGCAAAATGATAATGGAGAACAAGTGTCTACAACATTAGAATTTAGTTATGACAGTAGTAAACTTTCCTTTGTAAGCTGTAGCAATTCTGGTTATTCCGGAGGAGAAGGCGGAAAAGTTCAAGTCACAGCAGGAAGAGCAACCATTACCTTGAAGGCAACAGCAGCAGGGACAGCAGCTGTATCAGCCAGCGGCACGGATGGTTTAACAGCAGGAGGAACGAAGCTTGCAATAAGTGATGGAACGACCTCTACTACACAGTCAGGGGATAACAGTTTGTCATCATTACAGATATCGGCAGGGACATTATCTCCGGCATTTAACTACAAGACAACCAGTTATACAGCCACTGTAGGAGCAGATGTAAATGAAATTTCCGTAGATGCAAAGACATCCAACGCCAATGCTACGATTGAATCTATTACCGGTAATACGGATTTAAAAGAAGGAACCAACAATATCAGCATTGTAGTAAAAGCTGAAAATGGAGCAATGGCTACTTATAAAATTGCAGTAACCAAAGGCGGAACAGCTACGACACCGGAAACACCGGAGGAAGAAGACCAGGGAACCGCAGAGGATAATCCGGATGCAATTGTAATTAATGGGCATGAGTATAGTTTGTCCGCAACGATATCAAATGACAGAGTGCCGGCAGATTTTACCAAGACAACGGTAACCTGTAAAGGACAAGAGGTAGAAGCACTTCAGTTTAACATGGGTGATGTGGTATTGGTATACCTTACAACTCCGGATACAGAAGTGAAAAATACATTAGCGGTGTATAATCAGCAGACAGATAGTATTTATCCATTTGCAAAACTTGAAGCAGGAAATAGCTATTATATTTTATTAAATCCACCAACAGATGCGGAATTACCGGATAGTTATGCAACATCTACCCTGGATTTAGGTGATTATGGTACAGTAACTGCTTTTGGAAATCAAGAGCCAAGCCTGAGTGATTTCTATTTGTTATATGCAATCAGCAATCAGGGAAATACTGGCTGGTACCAATATGACAAGGCAGAACAGACAGTACAACGTTATGTTCAGCAAAGTGAAAATGGGACAGTAGATGCGGAAGCATTAAATGCTGACATTAAGAGCCTACAGAATTCATATGATAAATTAGACAAACAGTATAGTAGTGAAAAGAATTTTGCAAGAAGAACAATAGCAATTTTGGTTTTTATCATTGCAGTACTTGTGGTTGTCATGGTAAATATTATTCTTCGTGGTAAGAAAAATGAGGATGAATGGGAAGACGATTTTAATGAGGTACCAAAAAGATTCCGTAAAAAGGTAGAAGAGCCGGAAGAAACGGAAGAACTGGATATGGAAGAACCAGAAGAAAAAGCAGAAAAACCAAAACATAGTTTTTGGAAGAAAAAAATCACAGAAGAAGTAGAAGAGGAAGAAGAGGAAGAAGAGATTATAGAAGAATCTGAGCCGAAAATTCCGGAAAAGAAGAAGCCGGAGAAAAAGACACCAGAGAAAAAAGCACCGGAGAAAAAAGAACCGGTAACGAAAGATACAGACGATGATTTTGAAGTAATCGATTTAGATGATCTGTAAAAGGTGATACTATGTATATAGAAATTGATTTTAACAGTGATGAGGCTATTTATATGCAATTGCGTAATCAAATTGTATTCGGAATAGCTACTAATCAATATCAGGAGGGAGAATCACTCCCTTCTGTACGTCAGCTTGCAGAAAGTATTGGAATTAATATGCATACCGTAAATAAGGCATATCATGTATTGCGGCAGGAAGGATTTATTAAGTTAGATCGAAGAAATGGAGCTGTAATTTTTTTAGAAGAAGGAAAAATACAAGCAATACAGGAAATGAAAGAAACTCTGCGAGTAATTCTTGCAAAGGCAGTATGTAAAAATATTTCACGGGAAGAAGTCCATGAGTTAATAGACGAAATATTTGAAGAGGATTATTAGGAGGACAGCAATGCAGAAACAGTATACGCAGAAGGCAAAAAAGGCATTAGAGCTGGCAACGCGTTTATCTCAGAAGATGCACCATAATTATATTGGAACCGAGCATATTTTATTAGGATTGATTCAGGAAAAGACAGGAGTAGCAGCACAGGTTTTATTAGAAAATAAAGTAGATGCTGAAAAGTTGTTGGATTTGATTCAGGAGCTAATCGCACCAGAGGGTGGAGTGTTGATTTTAGATGAGGATGGATATTCCCCTAGAACAGCAACTGTATTAGAAAATGCAGCCAAAGAAGCAGAAAGATTCAGAAGTGAAAAAATTGGAACAGAACACTTGCTTTTAGCAATATTAAAAGAAAATGAGTCCGCGGCAGTACGTTTATTAAATACTATGGGTATTAATTTACAAAAATTATATATTGATTTATTAGTTGCCATGGGCGAAGAAGGAAGTTTTTCAAAGGAAGAATTGAAATCTGCAAAATCCAGAAAAAAGAATCTGGAGGCAACTCCGGTATTAGATCAATTTTCCAGAGACTTAACAAAGTTAGCTGAAGAAGGAAGAATGGATCCGGTAATTGGAAGAGAACAAGAAATACGTCGTGTGATTCAGATATTAAGCCGTAGAGGAAAAAACAACCCATGTTTAATCGGAGAGCCCGGTGTTGGAAAAACAGCTATTGCAGAAGGACTTGCACAACAGATTGCAATGGGAGTAGTACCGGACTCCGTAGCAGGAAAGCGTGTTGTGACCTTGGATTTATCCAGTATGATTGCAGGGTCGAAATATCGAGGAGAATTTGAAGAACGAATTAAAAAAGTAATACGAGAAGTAGTGGCAGCAGGAAATATTTTACTGTTTTTAGATGAAATTCATACAATCATTGGTGCCGGTGGTGCAGAAGGAGCAATGGATGCTTCCAATATATTAAAACCTTATTTGGCAAGAGGTGAATTGCAATTAATCGGAGCAACTACCATAGAAGAATATCGAAAATATATTGAAAAAGATGCTGCGTTGGAACGAAGATTTCAGCCGGTAGTCGTAGAAGAACCTTCTGAAGAAGAAAGCATCAAAATTCTCGAAGGATTACGAGAATTATATGAGAAACACCATCAGGTAAAAATTACTGATGAGGGAATTGAGGCGGCAGTTAAGTTATCAGAACGTTATATTTCAGACCGATTCCTTCCGGACAAAGCCATTGACTTAATGGATGAAGCAGCAGCAAAAGTACGTTTAGAAAGAGTGAAAACCGTAGAGCCATTGCAAAAATTACAGCTTCAGATTCGTGAATTAGAAGAAGAATTAGAAGAAGCAGTTCAAAAAATGGAATTAGAAAAAGCGGCGGAATTAAAAAGAAGACGAGAAGAACTACAGGAAGAATATACTAAGTTACAGGAAAAAGCAAGAAAAGACAGCAGACGAAGAAAGCCACAGGTAGGAGAAAACGAAATTGCAGAAGTAGTTTCTCAATGGACAAAGATTCCGGTAAAGAAATTAGCAGAAGCAGAAACAGCAAAATTACGCAAATTAGAGATAGTACTTCATAAGCGTGTTGTAGGACAGGAAGAAGCAGTAAGTGCAGTTGCAAAGGCAGTACGTCGTGGCAGAGTAGGACTCAAAGACCCAAAACGTCCAATTGGTTCGTTCCTGTTTTTAGGACCTACCGGAGTAGGAAAAACAGAAATATCAAAGGCATTAGCAGAGGCGATGTTTGGAACAGAAAGTGCTATGATTCGAGTAGATATGTCTGAATATATGGAAAAACACAGCGTTTCCAAAATGATTGGTTCACCTCCAGGATATGTAGGATATGAAGAAGGTGGGCAATTAAGCGAAAAAGTAAGACGCAATCCATATTCGGTAATTTTATTTGATGAAATTGAAAAAGCACATCCGGATGTATTCAATATATTACTTCAGGTATTAGACGATGGACATATTACAGATGCTCAGGGAAGAAAAGTAGACTTTAAAAATACCATTATTATTATGACATCCAATGCAGGAGCACAATCTATTATAGAACCGAAACGTCTGGGATTTGCGACAGTAGATGATGCAAAACATAACTATGAATTAATGAAAAGCGGTGTCATGGAAGAAGTAAGAAGGATATTTAAACCGGAATTTTTAAATCGAATCGATGAAACAATTGTATTCCATGCATTGACAAAAGAAGACATGAAAAAGATTGTAACACTTTTAAGCAAAACATTAATTGACCGTTGTAAAAATCAAATGGGCATTACTTTAAATATTACACCGGCAGTAAAAAAATATATCGTAGACAAAGCGTATGATCCAAAGTATGGAGCACGTCCGCTACGTCGTATGATTCAAAGTAAAATAGAAGATGGATTAGCAGAAGAAGTGTTAGCCGGTAAGGTGAAAAATCAAGATACCGTAAATGTAGTTTTAAAGAAAAAAGAAATTGCATTTGTGAAAGTATAGCAGTATAATGAAAAATACAAAAAGAACGTAAGACAAATGATTGTCAACAGGAGGATAATAAAATGGCTGTAGTAGAAGAACTGATTCGTACAGAGAACGGAACTATCAGTTTTGGTAATTATGAATTAGCATCCAAATCAAAGGTAGAAGATTTTGAGTTTGGCGGAGATTTGTATAAGGTAAAGACTTTCAAAGAAATTACAAAACTAGAGAAAAATGGAATGTTTGTATACGAATCCGTACCGGGAACAACAGTTCATCAGCTTAAGGTAACAGAAGCAGGCGTATCCTTTGATGTAGAGGGAGCAGAAGATGCACAGATTACTTTGGAGCTTGAGGAAGAGAAAGAATACAAGGTTTTAGTGGACGATGTAAACGTAGGACATATGAAAACCAATCTTGGTGGCAAGCTTAATCTCAGTGTAGAATTAAATAATGGAACACCGGTAAATGTAAAAATTGAAAAGATTGCTGAATAGCATGACAGATAAATGAGGTTGTTGTGTAACACAACAGCCTCATTGTATTATAAAAAATAAAAATTAGGAGGAAATAAATGGCGAAGGGGAAAAATGTTACAGTATATTTTTGCCAGTCCTGTGGATATGAGTCTTCAAAATGGATGGGACAATGTCCGGGATGTAAAGAATGGAATACATTCGTAGAAGAAGTTGTTGAAAAAAAGACAGCAGGAAAATTAAAAAGTGTAGCAGGTGGAAATCAAGAATTAAAGTCTTATAAGCTATCAGAGATTGATATGCAGGAAAAAGAACGAATGAAGACCAGATTTCCCGAATTAGACAGAGTTCTTGGTGGAGGAGTGGTTCCGGGCTCTATGATACTGGTAGGAGGAGATCCGGGAATTGGAAAGTCCACCTTACTACTCCAAGTGTGCAGAAATTTGTCAGATACTATGAGCGTATTATATGTATCAGGAGAAGAATCGCTGCAACAGATAAAAATGCGTGCAGAGCGAATCGGAACATTTTCCGATAATTTACAATTATTATGTGAGACTAATCTGGAACGAGTAGAACAGGTAATTGAACGTCAAAAACCAAATGTTGTAATTATTGACTCTATTCAAACCATGTATAACGAGGAAGTTAGTTCAGCACCGGGAAGTGTTTCTCAGGTAAGAGAATCTACAGGAAGGCTCATGCAGATTGCCAAAGGAATGGGAATTACCGTATTTATAGTAGGTCATGTTACAAAAGAAGGTGTAGTGGCAGGACCTCGTGTACTAGAACATATGGTAGATACAGTGTTGTATTTTGAAGGAGATAGGCATGCGTCCTATCGTATTTTGCGTGGCGTAAAGAATCGCTTTGGTTCCACAAATGAAATTGGTGTATTTGAAATGTGCGAAGAAGGATTACGGGAAGTAGCAAATCCATCCGAGTTTATGTTAAATGGAAAACCAGAAGGAGCCAGTGGTTCGGTAGTGGCTTGCTCCATGGAAGGAACCAGACCGGTACTGCTGGAAGTGCAGGCATTAGTATGCCATAGTAGTTTCGGAATTCCGCGAAGAACAGCAGCAGGAACAGACTTAAACCGAGTAAATCTTTTGATGGCAGTGTTAGAAAAAAGAGCAGATCTTTCCTTGTCTAATTGTGATGCATATGTAAATATTGCAGGAGGCATTCGCATGAGCGAACCGGCTATTGATCTTGGAATTGTTATGGCAATTGCTTCAAGTTATAAAGACAAGGCAATTGACGAAAAAACCATTTGTTTTGGAGAAGTTGGATTAAGCGGAGAAGTGCGAGCTGTAAATATGGCGCAACAGCGCGTAGCAGAAGCAAGAAAACTGGGATTTGATACTTGCATTTTACCTAAAGTGTGTATTTCAGGTCTTACAGACACAAAAGGAATAAAAATCATCGGTGTAGAAAATATTCAAGAAGCAATTCGTCAAATGTAAAGGGAGAAAAAATGGAAAGAAAAGAAATTTTTAAAATAGTAGATCATACCCTATTAGCACAGACAGCTACATGGGAAGAAATAAGAAAAATTTGTGATGATGCAGTAACTTATGGAACTGCATCTGTGTGTATCCCGCCTTCTTATGTAAAACAAGCATACGAATACTTAGGAAAAGAAAAAACAATTTGTACAGTAATCGGATTTCCAAACGGATACAATACCACAGCAGTAAAAGAATTTGAAACCAAAGATGCCATAGCAAATGGTGCAGACGAGATAGACATGGTAATCAACTTGGGATGGGTAAAAGATAGACGCTATGATTTGATAGAACAGGAGATAAGGGTATTAAAGGCAGCCTGTGGAGAAAAAATATTAAAGGTTATTATTGAAACCTGTCTCTTGACTCAGGAAGAAAAAATAGAACTATGTAAAGTAGTGACAGCAGCAGGAGCGGATTTTATAAAAACATCCACTGGTTTTTCCACAGCAGGAGCAACCTTTGATGACGTACAATTATTTGCAGAGCATGTAGGAAAAGAAGTAAAAATAAAAGCGGCAGGAGGAATTTCATCCTTTGATGATGCAGAAAAATTTATTTCTCTGGGAGCAAGTCGATTAGGAACCAGCCGTCTTGTAAAACTGGCGAAACAGGAATAAGTGAGAAATATTTTCCAACAAAATACTGCAAAAAGTAGTATAATAGCTAAGAATAAATATGATATCACTATAATGATGTAGAAAAGAGCGTTGAAGGATGAGATTAAGAAGACCACAAATTATTGTAAAAAACAAAGAGCAGCTGGAAGGAATCCGAGAAAGTGGCAAGCGAAACATAGAGATTCTGGATACAGTAGCAGAAAAAATCCAAGAAGGAATGACAACAGAAGACATCGATCATATTGTTTATGAGACAACCCAAAAGCTGGGAGGAATTCCGGCTCCGTTAAATTATGAAGGATTTCCAAAGAGTGTATGTACTTCGGTCAATAGCCAGGTGTGCCATGGAATTCCGTCAAAAGATGTGATTTTAAAGTCAGGAGATATTATAAATGTAGACGTTTCCACCATTTACAAAGATTATTTTTCAGATTCATCACGCATGTTTTGTATAGGAAAAGTATCGGATGAAGCTCGTAAGTTGGTAGAGGTTACAAAAGAAGCAGTATACGAGGGCTTAAAACAGGTATATCCGGGAAATCGTTTTGGAACCATGGGAAATGCAGTGCACCAGTATGCAAAACAATACGGTTATACAGTAGTACGTCAAATTGGCGGACATGGTGTAGGACTTGAATTCCATGAAGAACCATATGTAAGCTTTGTATCGAAGGCAGGTACAGGAGCAATATTTGAGCCGGGAATGGTATTTACAATAGAACCAATGGTAAATCAGGGAACAGACGAAATTTATATAGATGGTAATAATGACTGGACAGTCTATACTATGGATGAAAAATTATCAGCTCAATGGGAAATTATGGTTGCAGTCACAGAAAACGGCTATGAAGTTATGGCATATTAGAATTTAGAAAACTATACCCTCGCAAGGGAGCAAATACCTGTTGCGAGGGTAAATTATATGAAAAGTTAAAACAATATAAAAAATACAGACAATTCACACAATTCAAGAAAAAAAGACATAAAAACTTACTTTAATTTTATTTATAAAACTTGTTGACACCAACCGACAAACGTGGTAAGATAACATTCGTCGCTGAGAACGGCGATGAAAAATAAAAAGCTTTGTATCGGAAAAAATAGTCTGAAAAATACAAAACTTCAAAAAAATAAAAAAGTTGTTGACAAAAGCGAATAACTGTGATAAGATATAGGAGTTGTCGCTTGAGACAGCAAAATAAACAACCTTGATAACTGAACAGTGAAACAACCTTGAAAGATTCTAAGAGTTTTAGCCTGATAAGGCGGAAAAGTCAGTAAGAACTGACAGAATTTTTTGCAGGACAGCATCAAAAGATGCGACTTTAAAACAGTAAGCCAGAAAAGATTCTGGTTAGGAAAAACTTTTTTAGAGAGTTTGATCCTGGCTCAGGATGAACGCTGGCGGCGTGCTTAACACATGCAAGTCGAACGAAG
>JAAYPT010000005.1 GCA_012519695.1 Clostridiales bacterium
ACGGATTTGAAACACTGGCAAAATTAGGTGGGTACATCATGCTTTTTGCGATACTTGCACAAATGAGCACACTTTTACCTATTTCGAATCAGTATCTTCAATGTATTTGCGTTGGATTTACAGAAATCACCAATGGTATTGCCTATACTACGCATACCAAGATGCCTTTTGCAAAAATGTATCCATTAGTTATGGCATACACAGCTTTCGGCGGGCTCTCAGGAATTGCGCAAACTACATCCATGGTAAAGGATGTACGCTTTCCAATAAAGCCGTACATTTTTACAAAATTATTTGGAACAGGCATCACATTTTTACTTGCTCATTTACTGATTCAGTAAGTCCGTATTTACCTCCATCTGTGGTGCCTCATCCTGTGTTGTTTCATCCTCTGGAGTTGACTGTTCCTGAGCAATTTCTTCTTCCTCAGGTCTTAATTCATTGCGATTGGTGTTTACCAAATCATAACAACTTTGAAGGGATTTCATCAAATTATCAGTTCTTGCCTGTGTAGTTTCCATGGCATGACCGATAATTTCCTCTAAATTTTTCAAGATATCATCTGTATACTGAATAGCACCCATACGAATATTATTAGCATCATTTGTAGCATTATCCAGAATTTCCTGCGCCTGATTGGTAGCAACCAGTACTACTTCATTTGCCTGTGCATATGCCTGTTGCATAATCTGGTGCTCACTCACCAACTCAGAAGTATGTACTTGTGCCTCTGCAATGATGGCATCTGCTTTTGCCTGTGCATCTGCTAAAATAGCCTCTTTATTGCTGATGATTTTCTGATATCTCTTAATTTCATCTGGAGTTTTTCTTCTAAGCTCTGCCAATAAATCATCTAATTCGTCTCTATTTACTATGATTTTAGAAGCAGAAAATGGCTGTGGTTTGCAACTATCAATATACTCTTCAATTTCATCAATAATCTGTTCTATTCTACTGCTCATGGTTAACTCTCCTTATTATATTTTGCATAAATTCTTTCAATCAGCCTTTCTGGCACAAAGTGGGAAATGTCCCCCCCATAGGAAGCGACTTCCTTTACAATTGTTGAACTCAAATAAGCATACTCCAAACTTGTAGTCAAAAACAATGTGGCTACATTTGGATTTACAATTCGATTCGTCTGTGCAATTTGAAGTTCATATTCAAAATCTGTTACTGCACGAAGTCCTCGAATAATAATAGACGCATCTACTTTATTTGCATAATCTATGAGTAGTCCGTCAAAAGAAGTAACCTTCACATTTGGAAGATGACTTGTTATCTCTTCTAACATACTAACACGTTCTTTTACAGAAAACAACGGATTTTTTGCACTATTATTTAAAACTGCCACCAGTAATTCATCTACTATCTTAGCAGAACGTTCAATCATATCAATATGTCCAAAAGTTACCGGGTCAAAGCTTCCCGGATAAATTGCTCTTCTCATGTATTTATCCCTCGTTCCCTATGCATCGTGTCTTAAGAAAACATGCATATTAGTTTTATATCGTTTTTCTTTTGTTATCTCATAGCCAAGCTCTCTCGCATAGGAAAAATCCGTATCTAAAGACGCTTCTACAATAATTATTGTATCTTCATTAATAATAGATGAATCAGATAAGGTTCTTAAAACTTCCTCTTCTAACCCTTTTTTATATGGAGGATCCATAAAAACAATATCAAATACATGTTTTCCCTCCATACGGCGAATTGCGGATATTGCATCCATGTGCATTACGGTACTCTGTTCTGTAAAACGAGTAAATGCCACATTACTCTCAATACAATTTACAGCCTTTTTATTATTTTCCACAAAAACTGCACGCTCTGCGCCACGGCTGATTGCCTCTAAACCAATCTGACCGCTTCCGGAAAATAAATCTAAAAATTCACATCCTGCAAGAAATGGATTTAGCATATTGAATAATGTTTCTTTGATACGGTCTGTTGTTGGTCTGGTATCCATTCCTTCTATTGTTTTAAGAGGAAGGCTTCTTGCACTTCCGGCTATAATTCTCATGATTCCACCTCTTTTAAAATTGCATCACGAAGTAATGTCAATGCACTGGCAACGGCATATTCTCTTACTTTGCTGCGGTTTCCTGTGTATAAATTACGTTCTACATAAGTTTTTCCTTTGCAATAACAACACATATATACTAATCCTACAGGTTTTTCTTTGGTACCGCCATCGGGTCCTGCGATTCCTGAAATAGAAACGCAAATATCCGCATTAGCGGCGGCGGCTCCACCTTTTGCCATTTCTAAGACTGTCTCTTCACTTACTGCACCATGTTGTTCCAATGTATCATGTGACACACCGAGAAGTTTTTCTTTGGCTTCATTAGAATAAGTAATGTACCCTTCCTTTAGATTTTCCGAAATTCCCGGTACATTAATCAATCTACCTGCCAACAGACCTCCTGTACAGGATTCTGCAGTTGTAACAGTTAAATGATATTTGGCCAGTAATTGTGCTACTGCCATTTCAAGGGTAATACTTTCGTCATCGGTATATATTTTAGAACCAAAACGATGATACAGTTCTCGCTCTAATGGTTCAATCATAGCAAATGCCTTTTCTTTGGATTCGGCTCGTGCAGTAAGACGTAAATGAACTTCTCCGGTTTTCGCATAAGGAGCAACGGTAGGATTGTCTTGTTTTTCAATCAAATCAAGAATTTCCGTCTCGGCAGCACTTTCTCCTATACCACAGAGTTTTACCATTTTAGAACAGATAATTTCCGGTTGAAGTTGGTTCAAATATGGATATACCTGTTCTTCAAACATGGGAATCAATTCATTTGGTGGTCCAGGAAGTAATATCATTTGTGTATTTTCATCTTCCATGATAATTCCCGGAGCTGTTCCATTGGGGTTATACAAAACCTTACTTCCTTCCGGAACTAACGCTTGTTTCCAGTTATTTTCTGTGATTTTTCTGCCACGCTTTGTAAGAAATGTTTCGATTTCCTGTCTGGCCTGTGCATCTTCTACTAATGTTTTACCCGTTACTTTTGTAGCAGTTTCTTTTGTTAAATCATCCTGTGTAGGTCCAAGACCACCACATAAAATAATAATATCAGAACGTTTTTTCGCCATTTCTAATAGTTCTTTTAACCGTTCCGGATTATCACCTACCACACTTTGATAATACATAGAAAGTCCAAGCATTGCACATTTTTCTGCCATATATGCTGCATTGGTATTTACAATATTTCCAAGTAATAGTTCTGTTCCTACACATACTAATTCTACTGTCATACAATTACCGTCCTTTGCAAAAATTATTTTCTTGATTATTTTTGCTCTTTCAACACTGCTTTATTCTTTGCAAGATAATCAATCAAGGAAATAATGGTTAAAATTAATGCAATATAAGTAACTACGGTTGTGCAGATACGGTAAATATCATTATTGAAATCCAGTATCAGCATAACAATCATAATCATCTGGAATGTAGTTTTAAACTTGCCCCAGTAACTTGCAGCAATAACAATTCCATTATCAGAAGCCACTAAACGAAAACCACTAATGATAAATTCACGGCTAATGATTACAATAACAATCCACGCTGCTAATTTATTATTGGCAGTCAGACAAATCATGGCAGAACTTACTAAAAGTTTATCTGCTAACGGATCCATAAATTTTCCGAAATTTGTCACAAGATTGTTTTTTCTGGCAATTTTTCCATCTAACATATCGGTTAAGCTGGCAAAAATAAAAATTGCTACTGCCACATACTTTCCAGCCGTTCCGACTCCCGGAAGCAACATACAAAGTACAAATGGAATAATTAAGATAACTCTTAAAATGGTTAATTTGTTTGGTAAATTCATACTATCATCTCTCCTATTAAATCATATTCATACGCTCCAGTTATTTTTACTTTCACAAAATCCCCCGTCATCAAAGTCTCATCTGTGTTGACGAATACATATCCGTCGATATCTGGTGCGTCTCGATAAGTCCTTCCGACATAGGCATTTTCAGCATCTACTTTACCTTCTATCATAACCCAAAGCTCACGACCTTTCATTTCTTCATTTTTATCAAAAATGATTTCCTCTTGAAGTTCCATAACTTCATCTCGCCATTCTGCTTTGACTTCTTCATCAATCTGATCCGGAAACTCTGCTGCCGGAGTTCCCTCTTCCGGTGAATAAGTAAATGCTCCTAAACGGTCAAATTCCATCTCGTTTAAGAAATACATAAGCTCCTCATGCATTTCCTGTGTTTCGCCCGGAAATCCGCTAATTAAAGTAGTACGCAAGGTAATATCCGGTATTTCCTGTTTGAGATGTGAAATTTTCTCGATAAGTTCTTCTTTGGTTGTACGTCTGCCCATGCGCTTTAACAATTCATTATTGATATGCTGTATTGGCATATCTAAATAATGACAGACTTTTTTGTTTTTCTTAATAGATTGAATTAATTCTTCATAAATTTCTTCCGGATAACAATACATAATACGAATCCATTGAATTCCCGGAATCTCATTTAATGCATCTAAAAGTTTATGCAAAGACTTTTCGCCATACAAATCCACACCGTATAAAGTTGTTTCCTGGGCGACCAAAATAAGTTCTTTGACACCTTGTTCTGCTAACTCACGAGCTTGTTTCAGAAGTTCTTCCATTGGTACACTACGGTATCTGCCGCGGATATGTGGAATAATGCAATAAGTACAGTTTTTATTACATCCTTCTGCAATTTTTAAGTGAGCATAATGTCCTCCGGTTGTCAAAGAACGGGAAGACCGTACATTCGGCAATCCTTCCAAAGGCTTATAAACCTCGTAATGTTCACCGGTATGTGCTCGTACTTCTTCTATTGCCTTTGCAATTTCTTCATAGGAATTTGTACCAAGAATTACATCAACCTGTGGGATTTCTGCAATGATTTCATCGCGATATCTTTCCGCAAGACATCCTGTTACAATGAGTACTTTGCAACTACCTTTATCTTTATATTCAGCCATTTCCAAAATGGTATTAATACTTTCTTCTTTTGCATCGTTAATAAAACAACAGCTATTAATTACAATTACATCTGCTTCTGTTTCGTCATTTGTAAAAGTATGCCCGGCATCTCTTAATGTTCCAAGCATAAATTCCGTGTCCACGAGGTTTTTATCACAGCCAAGGGATACAAATAAAATTTTCATAGTTCCTCCATTACATACATTTACTGCATTCAATAAACAAAGATTACCACACCGTTCTTACTAAAAACAGTGTGGTAAGATACCTCTGAATTTATGCAATTTTATTCTTCTGTTTCTTCGTCATCTCCAACGATTTTTACTTTACCGCTGTAAAGTTCTTCTACTGCGATAGAAAGAGGTTTCTTTCCGGCAGCATTATCAACTAATGGCTCCTCACCGGCAATAATTTGTCTTGCACGTTTTGCTGTTGCAAGTACAATTGAATAACGGCTGTTTACAACTGGTTCTTCACCAATTTCCACTCCGCTGTTTACGACTCTCATTAAATCTGTGTAAGATGGATGTAACATCATATGGCATCATTCTCCTTTTGAAAATTCTTTTAATTCATTTTTTATAGTATCAATTAATTCCTGATTGCGGAATGCTCTTGCATGCTCGTTTTGGATAATTGCATGTACTTTTTTTACACAATCTTCCAACACATCATTGATTACAAAGTAATCATATTTTTCAACGCCTTGTGCTTCCTGCCATGCACGGCTTAATCTGGAAGCGATTGTGGCAGCATCTTCTGTTCCTCTACCTTCTAAACGTGATTTTAACTCAGCAGCATTTGGCGGAGAAACAAACATCAACACCGTATCCGGGTATTTTTCCTTTACCTTTAATGCACCCTGAATTTCTATTTCTAAAATAACATCTTTTCCATTTTCCAATTGTTCGAAGACGTAATCCTTGGGAGTTCCATAATAATTATTCACATATTGCGCATGTTCAATTAATGCATCCTGCGCTATCATATTTTCAAACTCCTCTGTGCTAACAAAAAAGTATTCCCGTCCATTAACTTCACCCGGTCTTGGGGCTCTGGTTGTGGCTGAGATACTCAATGCATAAGTATCACTATAATTTTTCATTAGCTCTTTCATAATTGTTCCTTTTCCTGCACCGGAAAAACCGGAAACAACTGTTAATATTCCTTTGTTCTTCATTTCTAGAACCTCTTTATTCAATATTCTGAATCTGTTCTCTTACTTTTTCAATATCCGTCTTCAAATTAATGGCAATATCTGAAACGGTAAGATCATTAGCCTTTGAAAGAATCGTATTCGCTTCACGATTCATCTCTTGTGCAATAAAATCAAGCTTTCGTCCAATACTTCCTCCCTGAGAAAGTGTTTCTTTTGTGGCAAGAATATGACTCTTTAATCGTACAGTTTCTTCATCTGTACAAATCTTATCCGCAAAAAGAGTTACCTCTGTTGCAAGACGACTTTCTTCTATTTGAGTATCGTTTAGAAGCTCATTTACCTTGTCTTGCAATTTCTGACGATATTCTGCAATAATTTCAGGGGAACGCTTTTCGATTTCGTCTACATATTGTATCATACCGTCTAACTTTTGTATCAAATCGTCTCTTAAATTATTACCTTCTTTGATACGAGTTTCTACAAACTGTTCAGCAGCTCCACGAATAGCTTTTTCTAATGTTGCCCACAAAGCATCTTCATCTACTGTCTGCTCTTCCATGGTTAAAACTTCTGGATAACGCGAAAGTGTACATGCCTGTAAATCATTGTTTAAGGAAAAATCCTCTGCCATCTGCCGTATGTATTTTACATATTCAGCAGCCAGCTCCTGATTATATTTTAAGATTACATTATTTTCTGTGTAATCCTCATAAGTAATAAAAATATCTACTTTACCACGCTGAATATATTCCTTCAAAAGAGTTCGGATGCTACTTTCAAAAAAATTAAGCTTTTTCGGCATTTTAATATTTACATCCAAATACCTGTGGTTAACAGCTTTCATTTCTACTGTAATCTTCCGTTCTTTATCAGCAATTTCACGGCGTCCAAAGCCGGTCATGCTCTTAATCATGTGAAACCTCCTGTCTCATGCATCACCGTATGCATAATTATCTGTATTATAGAACAAATTTTACAATTAGTCAATTGCAAAAAACTCCTATGCGAATAGTTTGACATTTATTCACACAGAAGGTTTTTCGTTAATAGTTGATATTTTATTTAATTTTAAAATTTTTACAAATATGCGTCAAAAACATTTGCTTTTTCAAATTATTTTTACACTTCTATAATAGTTTTCTTTTCCCCCTTTTTAGTATATAATGTTCAGGTAAGCAACGAGCAGTGCTGAGGAAAGTATTTGTGAAATGACTGCTTGCAGGCAATTTTGCAAATGCTTTTTTCAGGAGGGCGACTGCCCGTGAGTGAGATGGCGTACTACGACATCGAACTCTACTGCGAGGGTAAACACCAAAACGGTGCAACTGCCCGTGAGTTCGATGGCGCATAGCGACATCGAACTCTACTGTGAGGGTAAACATCAAAGCGATGCGACTGCCCGTGAGTGAAGTATTATTTTAGAACAGGAGAATTATTATGGCTTTTGATGGAATTGTAATCGCAAATCTTGTAAAAGAATTAAATGAAAATATATTAAATGGTAGAATCAGTAAAATTGCACAACCTGAAAACGATGAGTTGCTTCTTACAATGAAGGGAACGAATGGTCAAGTACGATTGGTATTATCTGCCAGTGCCTCTCTTCCGCTTATTTACCTTACATCATCGAACAAACCCAGTCCTATGACTGCACCAAACTTTTGTATGCTACTCCGAAAACATATTGCCAATGGCAGAATTACGCGAATTTATCAGCCAAATATGGAACGTATCATTAATTTTGAAATTGAGCACTTAAATGAACTCGGGGATTTATGTCACAAAACTCTCATTGTAGAAATTATGGGAAAACATAGTAATATTATCTTCTGCAATGAAGATGGTATGATTATCGACAGCATTAAGCACATTTCTGCACAGGTCAGCTCTGTACGAGAGGTATTGCCCGGAAGAACATATTTTATACCGGAAACTCAGGACAAATATAATCCTCTTACTACGGATCAAACTACTTTTTTTGAAAAAGTATACAAGAAAGCAACTACAGTTATAAAAGCAATCTATACCACCTATAATGGTATCAGTCCTGTCATTGCTTCGGAATTGTGTTATCGTGCCGGAATTGATGGTGACAGACCTACTGATGCTTTAACTGAAGAAGAAAAGTTGCATCTTTACCATCATTTTCAATGGCTTATGGAAGATATTTCAGAAGGAAATTTTGCCCCTACCATTGTAAAACGAGGAAAAGAACCTGTTGAATTTGCAGCTGTCCCTCTAAAGCAATACGCAGATTTGGATATTACAAACTTTGCTACTATTTCAGAAGTGCTAGAGCAATATTATGCAGATAAAAATATTTATACACGAATCCGCCAAAAATCCGTAGATTTGCGAAAGGTTGTTACAACTGCATTGGAGCGTAACCGGAAAAAGTATGATTTACAGGCGAAACAGTTAAAAGATACAGAAAAACGTGATAAATATAAAGTATATGGTGAATTGATTAATACTTATGGATATAATCTGGAATACGGTGCAAAAAAGTTGGAAGCATTAAACTATTATACCAATGAAATGATAACCATTCCTTTGGACCCGCAATTAACACCACAAGAAAATTCGCAAAAATATTTTGACAAATATAATAAGTTAAAACGTACCAGTGAAGCTTTAAATGACTTAATCCAAGAAACCCATGACGAAATCCAGCATTTGGAATCTATTGCTACTGCCATGGATATTGCTGTTTTGGAGGAAGATTTAACGCAGATTAAGGAAGAGCTGGTACAGTCCGGCTATATTAAAAAGAAAAATACCGGAAAAAGGGAGCGTATAAAAAGCAAACCGTTTCATTATATTTCTTCTGACGGATATGATATTTATGTTGGAAAAAACAATCTGCAAAATGATGAACTTACCTTTAAATTTGCAGTTGGCAATGACTGGTGGTTCCATGCAAAACAAATGCCTGGTTCTCATGTAATCGTAAAAACAAAAGGGGATGAACTTCCGGATCGTACGTTTGAAGAAGCCGGTCGACTTGCTGCATACTATTCTAAAGGACGAGAAAACGATAAAGTAGAGATTGATTATTTGGAGAAGAAAAATGTAAAGAAACCAAATGGCAGCAAACCGGGATTTGTAGTATACTATACAAACTATTCTCTTAATGCCAGTCCAGATATCAGTGGCATAAAATTAGTGGAATAAAAAATTTAAGGAAAAAATTGCATGTCTAAAGAAATATCGCCTGCATATACTACTATCGTAACAAATCTTGTTACACAACCAAAGAGAAAGAGAACAGGAGGTAACGATATGTCTAATTCATCTAACAAGGCAGTAGTGCCTGAAGCAAAGAGTGCGTTAAACAGGTTTAAATTTGAGGTAGCTAATGAAATTGGTGTTCCTTTAAAAGACGGTTATAACGGAGATTTAACTTCAAAACAGAACGGTTCTGTTGGAGGTTATATGGTGAAGAAAATGATCGAAGCCCAGGAAAGACAGATGTCTGGTAAATAATTCTTACCAGTATACTGAAACATTCACTTGTCCTCAGCAAAATGGAGCAGTTGCATAATTTTTTATGCTTCTGCTCCATTTTTATATAAAACATCGGGAAAAAACTTATAAATTAGCAATTTCTATCTGTTCTTTTAAGTATCTTTGAATCTGTTCTTTTACGAAGTGATATTTTTCGGAAGTCAACTGTCGATCTTCTGCCAAAATCACTTGTGCTTCTTCGGAAGCCATTTTTAGCAAATCTGCATTTTGATAAATATCGCCTAAACGAAATTCTAACAGTCCGCTCTGACGAATTCCAAAGAAATCTCCCGGTCCCCGCAATTTTAAGTCTTCACTTGCAATATAAAATCCATCATTAGACTGATTTAATATTTCTAAACGCTTTTTCGCTTTTTCAGAATCTGTAGTATTAATCATAATACAGTATGATTGTGCTTCACCACGACCTACTCGTCCACGCAACTGGTGAAGCTGTGCAAGACCAAATCGTTGCGCATCTTCTATCATCATTACCGTAGCATTTGGTACATTTACACCTACTTCAATTACTGTGGTTGATACCAAAACCTGTATTTCGTTTCGGGCAAATTGTTCCATGATAAGATTTTTACGCCCAGACTTCATTTTTCCATGCAGATATTCTACTACGGTTCCCTTAGGTAAATTCTTCTTTAGCGTTTCGGCATAGTCTGTAACATTTTCCATTTCCAGACCTTCGCTTTCTTCTACCAAAGGACAAACAACATATATTTGATGACCGTTTTGTATTTCTTTTGCAATAAAGTCATAAGAAGTTTTCCGTGAATTTTTCCCTACGACACAGCTTTTTACCGGAAGTCTTTTTGCCGGAACTTCATCAATAACCGAAATATCCAAGTCCCCATATAGAATAATTCCCAAGGTTCTCGGTATTGGCGTTGCACTCATTACTAAAGTATGTGGCTGAGCACCTTTTAAAAATAACGTTTCTCGCTGTTTAACTCCGAAACGATGCTGTTCGTCTGTGATAACCAACGCGAGGTTATCAAATATTGCACGTTCTTGTATCAATGCATGGGTTCCAATTACCATCGCATTTGGATAAAGTTCCATTCTTTCATACGCACGACGCTTTTCTTTTTGTGTCAAAGAGCCTGTTAATAAAATAATGGGAATATTTAATCCATTCTCCTGACACAGACTGGTAAACGTCTGATAATGCTGCTGTGCCAATACTTCAGTAGGTGCCATGAGTGCAGACTGATAGCCGGACTGGGATGCATCCAGCATAGCCAGAAAAGCAATAATTGTTTTACCAGAACCAACATCGCCTTGTACCAAACGTTGCATCACTTTTTTTCCGCGCAAATCATTACGGATTTCCTGAAGTGTACGCAACTGTGCTCCTGTTAATTGATACGGAAGTTGTTCCATTACCTCATCTGACCATAACTTGTCTTCCAAAGGCAAGAACGAAAAGTCATTTTGAATCTCTTCCATCTGTTCTTTTTGCATTCCGGCAGCAAGGATAAATTGGAAAAACTCATCAAAAATCAATCGTTTTCTCGCTGATGCTAATGCCTGCTCACTTTCCGGAAAATGAATATTTTCTATAGCAAAATTATATTCTGCTAATTGATGGCGATTGCGAACTTCCTCCGGCAAATAATCTTTTGATAAGTTCAGTTCTTTTAATACCTGTTGAATTGTCTGAGACAGCTTATTCTTACTTAATCCAGCTGTTAATGCATAACTTGGCCACAAACAATTTTGCATCGCATTGTATTTTTCCGGTGCAAGTATCTGTGGTTGTTCCATATGATAACCGTTTCCTTTTCTGGTTACTTTTCCTAGAAAGACAAACCAGCTTCCAAGGGATAATGTACTTTTCAAATATGGCATACGAAACCATACGACATCCAAGTGCACGTCTTGTTCCTGTACCTGTAAGGTCGTAATCTGCATGGAACGAGCGCTTTTTACAAAAGGTGTTTTTTGAATATGAACTGCCAAGGCTGCTGTAATCCCTTCTGTTCCTGTCTGAAACTTGTCTGGTAATTCTGCAAGAGGGGTTATCTCCGGCAGTTTATTATAATCCTTAGGATAATGAAGGAGTATATCACCTAAGGTGTATACTCCTATTTTATGAAACAACTCTTCTGTTTTTGCGCCGATTCCCTTAATGGTTCCAATTCCAGAACTTAATTCCATGGGAATCCTCCTAACTTATTCTACAGAAATTACATAATAGTAGATTGGCTGACCACCGGAATGTACTTCAACTTCACAATCTGGATAAAGTGCTTCTAATTCACTTCCTAATGTCTCTGCCGCATCTTCTTTAACTTCTTCTCCGTAATAAACACTGATAATAGAAGATTCATCATCTACCATCTGAGCAACCATATCCTTGATAACTGCGTCCATATCCTGACCTACCGAAAGGATTGCACTGTCACCGATTCCCATATAGTCACCCTGCTTAATTTCTTTATCATCAATCAGAGTATCTCTTACTGCGTAAGTTACCTGACCGGTTTTTACATTTTCAAGCTCTGCTGTCATCTGCTGTGCATTTTCTTCTGCTGTCTTATCCGGCATAAAGTTGATGAGAGCTGTAATTCCCTGCGGAACTGTCTTAGTTGGAATTACATAAATATTCTTCTCTTCCATCAATGATGCTGCCTGATTTGCCGCAAGAATGATATTCTTATTATTTGGAAGAATGAAGATATTATCTGCATTTACTTCTTCAATAGCATTCAGCATATCCTCTGTACTTGGATTCATGGTCTGTCCGCCGGCAATAATATAATCTACGCCAAGACCTTTGAAGATTTCGTTAATTCCTTCTCCAATGGAAACAGAAATAAATCCCATATCTTTTCTTGGTTCATTTGCCTTTGCTTCTTCTTCCGCATCTTTTTCAGAACGTTTCTTAGCCTCTTCAGCCTTTTGCTCAGCAGCTACTTTTTCCGCATCCTTAATAAGCTTTTCCTGATGTTCTTCACGCATATTATCAATCTTAATCTTACTTAAAGAACCATAGGTTAATGCCCTTTGGAGCGCAAGTCCAGGATCATTGGTATGTACATGGACTTTTGTAATCTCATCATCTGCCACAACTACGATAGAATCACCGATAGACTCTAAGAAGCTCTTAAAGTTATGCTCTTCTTTTTCGCTTAAAGGTTTATTTAATACGATAATAAACTCTGTACAATACCCAAATTTAATTTCCTGTTCTGTCTGAGCAGAAATTTTGGTAAATCCGGAACCGGTAGTTGTTGTACCTTCAATCGTATAATCAATTTCTTTTCCTAAAAGTGCATCATAAGCACCTTTTAATACAGTAACCAGACCCTGTCCGCCAGAGTCAACAACGCCAGCCTGTTTTAATACAGGAAGCATTTCCGGAGTCTGACTCAAAACATAATCTGCATGTTGAATTACTTCATCAATAAACTGTACTAAGTCATCTGTTTCGCCTATTAATTCCAATGCCTTATCTGCACCGCCCTTAGCAACTGTAAGGATTGTACCTTCCTTTGGCTTCATTACTGCCTTATATGCAGTCTCTACTGCCTTTTGAAGCGCATCACATAATACAATTACATCAATTGTATCATGCTCACTAATTCCTTTTGTAAAACCACGGAACAACTGTGAAAGAATAACACCGGAATTTCCTCTTGCTCCACGAAGAGAACCAGAAGAAATTGCTTTTGCTAAAGATTTCATATCCGGATTTTCTCCAAGATTACTTACCTCTGCTGCGGCGGACATAATTGTCATTGTCATATTTGTTCCAGTATCTCCGTCTGGTACTGGGAATACATTCAACTCATTAATCCATTCTTTCTTTGATTCCAGATTCTTCGCACCTGCTAAAAACATTTTTGCAAGCATAGAAGCATCTATTGTATTAATCTGCACTACCGTTTCCTCCTTAATCAATCACTCTCACACCTTCTACGAAGATGTTGATTTTTTCGATTTCCATACCGGTAAATTCTTCTACCTGATATTTCACCGTACTGATCAAGTTATCAGAAACAGTTGAAATACTAACGCCATAAGAAACAATTACATGAAAATCCAATGTAATCTTATTGTCTGTAATGGTAACATTTATACCATGATTCAGATAGTCACGCTTTAACAGCTTTACCAGACCGTCTTTTACATTAACGGCTGCCATACCTACGATACCGAAACACTCTACCGCAACGGAACCAGCATAGGTTGCAATGACATCTGTATCAATTAACACTTTTCCATAAGGGGTGTTCATTTGTCCTTTCATACCATAACCTCCATTTTAATAAAAATCTCCTACCCAATTCCAGCTCTGTAACAACTTAAGAGAAACAAAAGTCTTTCTCCTATGAAACTACTAAAAGTGAATACAGATTTCCGATAGTTTATATTATAACCGCTTTTGTAGAAAAATGAAACATAAATTTTTGCTTTTTTATAAAAAATTCATTTTTTACTTGCATTTCATTCTTCTTTCTGTTAGAATATCTTTGTTGTGAGCCTACAACAATATGTAGACTTAGTAAGTTGCAAGGAGGTGCAATTATGGCAAAATGTAGTGTTTGTGGAAAAGGTGCACATTTCGGAAATAATGTCAGCCATTCTCATAGAAGATCTAACAGAATGTGGAGTTCTAACGTAAAATCCGTTAAGTGTAAGGTAAATGGAGCCGCTAAGAAGATGTATGTTTGTACTTCTTGCTTAAGAAGCGGTAAAGTTGAAAGAGCTTAATTAGCGGAAATCAAGCCAGCCTGTGAAGGCTGGCTCTTTTTATTTTTCTATTTTTCTTCTACTGCTATCATAATCCTTTTGTATTAATCCACATAACCTTCTTTAAAATCTTCTATCCACTCATCCTCTTTCTTTTCTGTATCTGTTACTTCTCCGGTTATTGCTTCATATTTTGGATAAACCAAACGAAACAAATATATAAAATCTGCTCCATCACTTGCCATAGATTCCATAATATCTGCCGCCTCGTTTGGATGTTTCATGCCCCAGTCCACCGTTAAGCGATTGTCTGTTGTGAATCCATATTCTTTTGCTTTTTCAAATCCGTCTCTATCATATTCTGATAAATCATCAAACAACCAATAACCTGAATCATTGAAACTCAGGTGTTTTTTTACAGGAACCTCGCTTCTAACTGATTTTAGACAATAATAAGCCAAGTGAATTGAAAAAGTTCCTGCTTATACCTATTTTTTTCTTTAATAGAGTTACTCGTTCATAAAATTTACGCACTTTAAAAAACCTTCTATTTGGGGAAGGATTTATGCTAAAGCAAATCGATTATAAACATCCATAAAAACATGGCGCCATACATTGCTACATCCTATTGCCAGGATTATTCGTCGTCCACGTGTTGTTACATGACCTGCGATTTGAATCAGATTTCCTATGACTGTTCTGATTCGGCGTCTTTTCTTCATGGGTTGTTTTAAAAATGCAGGCGTATTACACTGGCAATGCTGGCTTCCTTCACGAAGCTCTGTATTTACAAGAAAACCTTCTGTTCCAATGTAAGCCATCATTGGTGCATAACCATCAAATCCTTTGTAAGTGTGTGAAACACCTTCCTTATGAGTCTTGGAATTATCCATAGGAGTCACATCAAGATCCAGAGGAACAAGATCTGACTTAAGTGCAGAAGGCTGAATTTATTATTGCACTTTTTGATAAAGTTGCTTTTGCCAAGCATTTGTCCAACAAGAGATAGTCCACTCGGGGTGATTAATCTTTCATTAGAGAATTCAATTACAAGCTTTTTCATGTGTATTTACCTCATATATTTGATACCTATATTTTACTATATGAGGCATAGATAGCATAGGAAAACTTAAGTTTTTTCGTGTATTTTAACTTCACCAAATGGGTGAAATCAGAAATAGGAAATGAAGCTTCATTAATCCCTTTGTTTATCATAAGTTTGACGCATTATTGATTAATGAGTTTCACGGATTCAGGTAATATTATTGTCATAATACGTTTCTTCTTCATAATCTTACTTCCTACTCTTTGGTTATATCTTCTATCTTTTCACCTGTAATTCTTTCATATATTGGATATATCCATTCTCTAAGTTCTTGAAAAATTTCTCCATGACTTGCCATGGAATACATAATCTCAACTGCTTTTCTAGGATGTTCCATAACCCATTCTACTGTTATCCGATTATCCGTTGTAAAACCATATTCTGTTGCCTTTTCCCATGCGTCTTTATCCACTTCTGACAAATCATCAAATAACCAATAATTCATTACAGTAACCACTATTTTAGTATCTTCTGTAGCTTCTATGGTATAATAACTATAATCTGGTCTATCTTCTTCATTCCAATTTTCCCACCAGTCTGGTGTTGTCTTCACATGAAATTGACTGTTTAAAATATTCATTTCTTCTTCATTTAACTTATATTTTGTAAAATAAGGTTTCTGTGCCAGACGTTCTTGCTCTGCTCTATAGTCACAATACAACAAAATCCCCTTGACTCCTGCTAACAAAACTATTATCAGTAATATTATTTTTATGGTTTTAATAATATATCTTCTTTTCATATCCCTCTCCCTTTTAATTATTTTTTCGTTGCCTTTTTTCAACTACATAATTTCTAACCATTTGTACTTCTCTATTTTTTACTCTACATCGTTCTCCGTCGTAATTTTATCATATACTTTATAAATATCTTCTAAGTAACGAAAAATATCTCCTCCATCCCCCATAGCAGTCATGATTTCCACTGCTTCTCCAGGATGTTCTATAACCCAGTCCGTCGTTATCCGATTATCCGTTGTAAAACCATATTCCTCTGCCTTTTTCCATGCTTCTTGATCCATTTCTAATTTGTCATCAAATAACCAATAATTCAATACCGCAACTACTATTTTTGTATCTTCTGTAGCTTCTATCTTATAATAACTGTAATCTGGTCTATCTTCTTCATTCCAATTTTCCCACCAGTCTGGTGTTGTTTCCACATGAAATTGACTATTTAGGATATTCATTTCTTCTTCGTTTAGCTTATATTTTGTAAAATAGGGGTTCTGTGCCATTCGCTTTTCCTCTGCTTTATAGTCACGATACACCAAAATTCCTTTGACTCCTGCTAACAGAACTATTATCAGTAATAGTATTTTTATGGTTTTAATAATACGTTTCTTCTTCATAATCTTATTTCCTACTCTTGGATCATGTTTCTATCTTTTCGCCTGTAATTCTTTCATATATTGGATATATCCATTCTCTAAGTTCTTGAAAAATTTCTCCATAACTTGCCATGGAATCCATAATCTCAACCGCTTCTCTTGGATGTTCCATAACCCAATCCACCGTTATCCGATTACTTGTTGTAAAACCATATTCTGTTGCCTTTTCCCATGCGTCTTTATCCACTTCTGACAAATCATCAAATAACCAGTAATTCATTACAGTAACCACTATTTTAGTATCTTCTGTAGCTTCTATCGTGACATAGCTGTAATCCGGCCAATCCTCTTTATCCATATTCTCTATTGTAGGAGTAACTTTCACATGATATTCTGCATCCAACACGCCCATCTCTGTAGCTGTCAATTTATATTTTGTAAAATAGGGTTTCTGCGCCATTCGCTCTTCCTCTGCTTTATAGTCACAATACACCAAAATTCCCTTGACTCCTGCTAACAGAATTATTATCAGCAATAGTATTTTTATGGTTTTAATAATATATCTTCTTTTCATATCCCTCTCCCTTTTAATTATTTTTTCGTTGCCTTTTTTCAACTACATAATTTCTAACCATTTGTACTTCTCTATTTTTTACTCTGCACCGTTCTCAGTTGCAATTTTATCATATACTTTATAAATATCTTCTAAATAACGAAAAATATCTCCTTCATTCACCATAGAGGTCATGATTTCCACTGCCTCTCTAGGATGCTCCATAACCCATTCTGTTGTCAATCTATTATCCTCTGTGATTCCATACTCCTCTGCTTTTTCCCATCCTCCCCTGTCATATATGTCACGATATTCAAACATCCAGTAATTCATCACTGCTACCACAACCTTTGTATCCTCTGTAGCTTCTATAGTATAATAACTGTAATCTGGTCTATCTTCTTCATTCCAATTTTCCCACCAGTCTGGTGTTGTCTCCACATGAAATTGACTATTTAAGATATTCATTTCTTCTTCATTTAACTTATATTTTGTAAAATAGGGTTTCTGTGCCATTCGCTCTTCCTCTGCTTTATAGTCACGATACACCAAAATTCCTTTGACTCCTGCTAACAGAACTATTATCAGTAATATTATTGTTATAATATGTTTTTTTTCATGCTACCTCCTAATCGCCCTTTATTGCATCGTTGTATTTATCCCCATTCTCTGGATTCTCCACACGTAACTCTTCAATTAAATTACAAATTTCATTCGGATTCATTACAACATCTGTTTCCGTTATCTCTGCTCCTAAAGCAGCATTTACACGATTTACAATATCTGCTGTTTTTCTTCCTGTTTGTACATATAATGCAATCTGATTATTATCGGTTATATCATACTGAACAAAATTTATACTACAATCAAAAGTAGTATAAATCATTGCACTTTCTAAACTATCAAATTGCCCTGTAATAAAGTTTGTAGCTGCTTCTGCTTCTGCTCTACTCATTGCTATATCAATTGCAAAGCCTGCTATATCACCGGCTATCGGAACATATCCTATTACATTTTCTAATGATTCTTTTCCTGTTTTTTCTGCCAGATATGTCCCTAAATATTCTGAGCCCATACTAATCATTTCCCCTGAAGTTTCATCCACCATAAAGTTCCATGTCTCATTTGTCAAAGAAACTCCCCCAAAATAACCCTCAAAAGAAAGTTCTGATATATCAAATGAATCCCACATAATATTATCTCCATTCGTAGTTCTTGAAATATTTATGGTAGATTCTCCAAGATTACTCATTGTTGGTGACACGTCGCTTCCTATATTACGAAACTGGCAAAAACTCATAGTCAGACTTTCATCCTCATTTTTCTTTATCTTAATCGTTGGATGCTCCGCCTGATACTCTCCACGAAAAGATCCAACTTCTCCTGTCACTTCCAAAAGTGTCATCCTCTGAACTATAATATTTCGTTGCTCTCTTAGTCTTTTATATTGTTCATTCTCATTTCCATTTTCATTTTCACTATCAATCACTCGCAACATAGCTAATGTACCATCCGAAGCAATGGACACCTGCTCTATCAATTTATCCAATTTTTCTGTATTTACAGTCCATTCAGAGAAATCTTCGCCTCCCGAAAAGCCTGTTCCCATTTGAATCATTTCATTATACCATGGAACATCTACATCCGATGTTCTATCCATGCAAAGTCCAAGAAAATGAGACAATTCTGTTTCATCAATATTCAAATATAGCAATGCCAATGCTTCATACTCTTCCTGCGTAATTTCTTCTGCCGGCTTGCTCAGCACTTTTTCTACTTCATCCCAATTTGCAGTTATGGTTCCGTCTGCATTTACCGTCAATATACGCTCTATGTAAGAATTTGCAAGTTCTGTCCGCCATGCTGCATTTCGATCCGAAACATAAGCACCATTTTGAAACGCATTGTTAATTGCACAAAGTCCCGCCTCTGCTGCCGCCCGCATAGCGTTGGTTGCCAAAAACAATCCACTGGTAGTACCTTCTATTTCATCATAGCGGTCTTCTTTTTCCTGCCACATAAGATACAACCTTTGGTCAATTTCTGCCATATTCCAGTATTGATTTGCTTTCCAGCTATAATACCGACTTTCCCATGGCCAGAAGGCTTTGTTTGCTTCTCTTTCATACTCCTGTGCAGTCTCCTCATCTGCAGCTTTTTGTCGCAACGCAGCAGCTTTTTGTTTCAGAATATTGCCGCCAATCAACACTTCATCTCCAACAGACGATTTTAAGATTGTAAAATCAGCAATATCGGAATTATTTGCTGTTCTCATTGCCTGCAGCACTGTAATATAATCACTCATCTGAAACTTGAGGGCATCAAATGCCTCACTTTTAATTTCACTATCATTCAAAAAGGTATTCAAGCTGTTTTCTGCCACACGAATGGCTTCATTATCGTTTTCCAGCTTTTGAATCGCACTATCACATTCTTCTTTTATTTTGGTGGGATTTAAATAAGAATTTTCGTTCATGAAATTTTTCCTCCGTATTAATTATTATCTTCCTCATTTTTTTCAGCATTCTTTTCCTGAAAGTTTGCTTCTGTTTCCTCTATTTTCTGTTCTTCGTTCTTAGTCTCATTTGGGAACTCTTCCCCAAATTCCATTTTCCTTCTTCTTAATGAGTCTAATACACTTTGCTTTTCATCCAACAGACGTAATATTTCTGTATCATTCACTCCACAAGCTTCCCGCATTCTATCCAGATTCCGATAAGTCCTTAAAATCTCCATATCCTCATCGTCTTCCTTTTCTAATACACGTTTTTTTCGCCTTTCTAAAGCTTCCTGGTCTTCTTTTAGTTTTTCCATATTCTTTTGCTTCTTGGTCTCTTCCATTGTAAGTCTCCTATTATCTTTTCTTAGTATTTGCTCTCTGTTAATGTTTCATATCTACATCCATTTTCCCATAATTTACTCATCATGTTGTCGTATTCTTCAAAAGTTGCGCCCAGTTGTCTGACATTACCAACTTCTTTTTCTATTGCAGCTCCAAAAGAAGCAATCATTTTTTGGGATTTGCCAAAATTACTCTGCCCGTTTCTATTTGCTGTAAGCGTAGTCTCTCCATCTGACGGAATTAACGTAAGTTCTTCAAAATACGCTGTTGCTCCCGAAAGTACCGTTGCATCATTTTCTACGGAGGTCTGGTTAATTTTAATTTCTTCTGACATATTATTTCTTCTCCCTTTATGCTTTTTAACTATTCAATCATACAAAAGATTAAATTTACTGTCAAGTTTTTCCAAAATAAAGCGGACAGCTCACTTTTATACAAAAAAATAAATACTGTCGTATCAAAGAATAAATACGACAGTATTAACTCAACAAGAAAATAAATTATATCCTAATAACAAAAGCAGAAATATTATAATCAATCCCAATAATTGGCTGTGCAGAAACATCATAAGCGCCATTCCGATTGCTATCCAGAACAGAACAAATCCTATCAGCCGTCGCATATTTTCCCTCCTGCAAACCTTTCTATTATATACTATATGCAAAACTTGGGAATAAATGCCTTGAAACGGCAAAACCAAATCTACGCTTCTGTCTCATCAACAATATTCAGCTTCTCTGATAAATCTTTTGCAACAGCCTCTTTCGCAACTTCGTCTACGATTCCGTTTGTCTTTTTATTGTCTTTCCCACTAGTAAATTTATTCACAAAATCAGGAACCATATCCAAAATCTTGGTCACACTGTCTTGATTCTTAATATTTACAAGTTTGGTGCATCCATCCTGAATTACTAATACTGCACTTGGAGTAATCTTACCTCCCATACCACCGGCTGCATTGTTTTTCTTTTCCTGACAAAATGCCCCTGCAGCTACTCCAAAGGAAACCTCTATCAAGGGAAGAATAATGGTATCCCCTATATGAACCGCATCACCTACTACTGTTTTGGTGCTGATGAAGTTGTCCATTCCCTTAAATAATGACTGTACTGTTGTGTTAAAATTATTGTCCTGCATATAAAAACCTCCTATTATGTTCTAATTTGATTGATAAGTTTGCGTATATTTTTATTTTTTATAAGCCGAATTCCCGATGCCAACAGATGAGCACTTCGAATGTGTCCCTTTAGAAAAAGTTTTCCTTTGGCATAAAACCCTTCTGCTGTAAAATCAGGTATTACGGATATTTTATAGCGATACCAAAACGGAAATAAGCTAATTATTCCAAGAATTTGTCCTGTATTGGCAGGATCTTCTGTACCAAATTGAAGTTCTCCTGAAGCTTTTCTCGGAGTATAATGTTTCATTAAACCTTTGAATTCCCGGAACAAAACTGTCGCCGCATTTCTATTAGTCTCTTCCAAAATGATATTTTTTATGTTACCAAGCTGCTCTTTTAAATGAATTAGCTTTTGCCAGAAACGCTTACATTTTTCTTTGATTCCCTTGAAACTTATTTTTTTGAAAAAACTCTTTCGAGAAAGTTTCTCTTCTTTTTCTTCTTTCAAAACCTTTGTTTCAGGTTCTTGTGTTTCACTTAACGGTTCATCAAAATCGATAGGCTTCTCTTTTGCTTCGTCCTTTGAATCTGTTGGCAATTCCTGCATTTCCTTTGTGCGTTTCCTTTTCTCTTTCTTGGGTTTCTTCTGCCCCAACCTTAAAGGAATACCAAATATTCGTATTTTAACCAAAAATCCATCTGTGCCATAACAGACTCTTCCATGAATAACATGTAAAAACCAACTAAACACTGCATCTGTTTCTAATGTCTTAGGAACCTCTCCTTTTCCTTTGATACGATACCTGACCGGAATAAATAGTATAGAGAGTATCAAAAATAAGAATATTCCAATTAAAACAAGAAAACAAATGCCAATTATTTTTAGAATTAAGAACAGGATTTCCATACTGGCTCTTTTCTGAGATTTTCTCGATGCTTTTCAAGAAAATACTCCTTTACGTCAAAGGTTCCGGTCTCCTTATATACGTCCATTACAATCTTTCCTGCTAATTCCATTGCATTATCATATCCCTTGTCCACTCCTACTACCACCATGTCCCATTTCGGATAATGCTTTTGCATCAGCTCCCAAGCCGGAATGATATCTAAAAGATTTCCTTCTACACTTCCAAGTGCAATCACATAAATGTCCAATTGTCCTGCATTATGCATGATTTTCCATTTTACCTTTTTCTTTTTCAATGCAATAGATTCTCCTGCATAAAAATCTTTATACCAAATCATTCAAACCTCTCATTACTTCTTAAAAAAGGTGCTCTCTTTCGATGAGCACCTTTTAAAAATATTTTCTGTTGCCCCAAAGATTACTTTTCTTTAAATCCAGATATTCGTTATAAGCCTTTTCTAATATCTGTTTCTCATTTGCAAATTTTAATAAATGATATGCTTCATGAAATTTATAGTACCCGGAATCAACAAAATATTCTTCCCGTTGTGGTTTGCTGTAATAACTATCTGCCATCATAAGATACCAATGAACCTCTTTCTCCACAGTATCTTCCGGAACATTAAAGGTATACTGGCTTTTTCCGACATATTTGATAATTGATGCATCTACACCCGTTTCTTCCAGCACCTCTCTTGCAGCCGTATCTTTATACTCCTCGCCCGGCTCTACCGTTCCCTTTGGCAGAACCCAACCTTCATACTTATTTCTGTAATTCTTATACAGAAGCAGTATCTTTCCGCGAAATATTACCACACCACCACAACTTGTTGCTTCTATCATTGCAATACCTCCTGATGTGGTTATAAACTAAAAATAGTATAACTCTTTTTTACTTATCTTGCAATACAGACTACCAATTAATTATTAAAATAAGCGTCAAATACCTGCTTTGCAATTGGAACTGCAACAGAGCTTCCGGCACCGCCACCTTCTACAATTACGGTTACCACAATACTTCCTTTTTCCTTTGTGGATGCATACCCGGTAAACCAGGCATGACTTTCTCCCTTTACATTACTATATTCTGCCGAACCTGTTTTTCCGGCAGCCTGATAACTCTGACCGTTTAATTTCGATCCTGTTCCATCGCTTACCACATAGGACATGAATTCCTGCATGGTTTTTGCTTCTTTAGAATCCAACAGAGTTCCATAGGTAGACGGTTGATACTCCTTTACCGATATTCCCTTATAATTCTCTGTATGATCGATTACATAAGGTTTCATTAATACGCCATCATTTGCAATCGCTGAAGTAATTAACGCCATATGAAGTGGAGTCACGAGGGTCTGACCTTGACCAATTGCTGTTTGCATGGTTGCAGAAGTATCGGAATTTTCATTTAAAACAAAACTACTCTTCTGAGATGGGTATACACTTGGAATAGCCTTATTAAATAATAAGGTGTCACATAGCTTTGCAAAGGACGTTTTATCCAGCATAAGCCCAATATTAGCATATGAAGAATTACAGGATTTTGCAAAAGATTTCTTCAAATCTTCTGTGCCATGTACGGAATTATCATAGCAGTGGATTTCGGTTTCCCCTTCTGTAATACTTCCCTTACAATCGTAAGTATAATCAGCGTAATTTGGGTTTTCTCTAATATATTCTAAAGTTGTTAATATTTTAAAGGTAGATCCCGGTGGATATAATCCCTGACTCACACGATTGACCAAAACAGAATTTTCACCATCTGTTTGAGACACAATGTCATTCCAGTCAGCCGCAATGGTATTGGGATTAAAGTCCGGTTTAGATACCCATGCCAATATTTTTCCTGTTGTAGGATCAAGTGCCACAATTGCACCATTATCATCTCCCAGCGCATTGTAGGCAGCCTCCTGCAAGGAATAATTCAGCGTAGTAATCACATTATCTCCCGGATTTTTTTCATCTTTTAATCCATTTACAATTTGTTCTAAGAAAAAGGCATGAGAACGAAGTAAATTAAAATTAGCCATAGATTCAATTCCGGACTTTCCGTTACAATCATACCCTACTGCATGGGCAAACATATTTCCATACGGATAATATCTGGTTTCACTTCCATCATCATCTACAATTGTTTCTGCCAAAGTTTTACCATCTGCGGATAAAATACTTCCTCGAATAACATGTTCTCCAAACTTATCCTGTCGGGTATTATAAGGGCTATTAATAAAATCCTCACTTTTAAATACTTGAAAATAAGCAAAATACCCCATCATCAGGATAAACATTCCCACAAACATATATGTAATGGTTACAAATTCTCGATTTTTATTTTTATTAGTCGAAGTTTTGGACTTTCGTTCCGTGGATTTTGACTGTTTCTTCATGGGATACTCTGCCTCCTTTCTTTTTCTTCTTCTTTGGCTTTTTCTTCACAGGTTCGTTTTCTTCACGTTCACGCAATAAATACAATCCCTGAATAATCGCAAAAATAATTAATGTACTTAAAAGAGAACTTCCTCCATAACTTACCAATGGTAAAGTTACTCCCGTAGAGGGAATAAACTTAATGTCACCACCAACTGAGAGGAAAATCTGGAACCCGTATATTGTTCCAAGCCCCAGTGCTACCAGTTTATAAAAAGAATCTTTCATTTGCATTGCAATATTTAAAAACATAAGGAAACAGCTTACACACACCAAAATCAAACACAATGCAAAGATGCCTCCTAATTCCTCGGAAATTGCCGAGAAAATAAAGTCCTGCTTCACTTCCGGTATCTTATTAGGCATTCCCTGATTTAGCCCCATGCCAAACCACCCACCTGTTCCAATAGCAAACAGCGAATTGGATATCTGGTTTCCTTCATTTTCAAAACGTGCCAACGGATCCTGCCACGCCAATACCCTTACCCGCACATGGCTGAACATAAAGTACCCTGCCACAGATGCAAGGCACCCGCATAAAAGTCCGCTTAAAAAATAACCAATATTGTGAGTGGCAACATAAAGCATCACCATATAAGCAATGAAGAAAATCAACGCTGCACCCAAGTCTTTTGATATTGCAAGTATAATAACGTGAAGTGCGGCAACTGCTGTAGTTTTTACTACCTGTATAAATTCCGTAGACTCATGATACATAGCCGCTACGAAAAACACGAAAATAATTTTTATAAACTCTGATGGCTGAATGGTAATTCCCGCTACGGTAAAGGATAGCTTTGCACCATGGGAAACCACACCTAACGCTGCAACTGCCCCCAGTAACGTGATTCCCAAAAGGGCATATACCATAGAAAGATTACGGAAAAACTTAAGTCTGCTAATCAAAAATGGGATTAGCATGGTAACAGCCATGGAAATGATTGCTATCTGAAACTGCTTCACAGCAAAATCTACGGATAATCGTGTTAAAACAATCAGTCCAATCATCATAAGCATACACATATTATTTACTACTAATCTGGATGCTCTGTCATAAAATATGGAATAACAAAGCTGCACTATCGTAAAATATACTACCTGCATCAGATAAAAAACTATTAATTCCTTGCTCTTGGTAGATAAATACAGCACTACATATGCATTCAAATGAATCGCATACATATAAAAAATTTGCTGATGAAACTTTCTACGCTGTTTTTCCGGGGTTATATTTCGTTTTAATACTGCAAAACACTGATATGTATACAGTGCAAACAGAATAATCATCAAATATTTTGATAATTCTGTAACTAAATGTACCATTTCTATTCTACTCCTCGTTTAAAATGACCATTGGTATAGTCTTTAAAATATTCTTCAGGTGCTATTTTCTTATGTTCAAAAAATGCTTTCTGACAGACTTCAAGTACCGTCTCTATTTGATGTTCTTTTTCTATGGTAAAAGAAACTCTAACTGCCTTAGGTGCTAATCGTTGTATTTCCTTCTCATGGTGAAACAATGCCAATGGACTTGTGTTATAAATTACATTGTAGCATGACGTACAGTTATTTTTTACTGGAAAAAGCTTCCCGTAACGATCTTTTAAATAAAAAATGCCCGGGGTTTTATCACATCTTGTAGTATTTTTATGAAGACACTGTGCACTAATCATCAAAGGCTGATGACCGTATACAATTAATTCACCGTTTTCGTTGTTTAACTGCAAAAGTTCCCCACGATTTAGTTCTATCGGCATGGTAAATTGCTCAACGTTCCAATCTGCCAGTTCCCTTCTTGCTCCTTCAGAAAAGACATAGATACCATAATCTGTTTGTATATGGCTACCTTTGATTTCTAGTTCTTGCAAAAAGTTGATTTCTTCAAAGTTACGAACCAGATAACCATCGGGTTTTATCTCTTCTAGTTTCTGAATTGTTTTTCTTAATGCTTCCACCATATTCATTCGTAAAATATATGGCAATGCCAAATAAATTTCTTTTCCAGCTTGCTGAGCTGCCTGAATGTCCTTGGTAGTGGTTTGAAATACATCAAAATAAATTCGTTGAACGTCCTGGTTTCTCACAACAACAGAAAATTGTGCCGGCGTTTCTACTAATACACGAAGCTCCGGTTTCCACTTTGTTGCACCTGCACTTTTCTTTGGCCTCGTGATTTTTTCAATCACTTGATTTTCCGGTACAGTTCTTCGATATTCTGCAAGAATATGGTTTTCCAACTTTTCTAATCCGTCTCTTCGCAATTTATTCAAAGCACCAACCGGAATAAAAATATCATCTTCCATTTTTACTTCTAATGATGAAAAAGTAAATGGTGTATTTCCTGTTTTTTGCATCTTATCTAAAATCGTTTCTTGGGACATTGGTTGTTTCTGCGCTTTTTGAACAACATCTCCCTGTACTTCTATCTCTACATTTTTATATTTTAGCACAAGTTTCGATGGAAGTTCTTTGGAAAGTATTAAGATTCCCTTTATTTTTTCTTTTTGTTCAACATTTACATAAGTTTCACGAACTTGCTGTTGCAATTGCTCATTCTTTTTTTCATGGGATGGGGATGCAAAAGTAATCATTTCCTTGCCATTGTGTCTTTTATAATATCCATCTGTAAATCCACAACGATTGCCCAAATCCCACAACTTCTGGTGATCTTTAGTAGACACCTCATAGGCTGCTTTGGGATTTGCTTCATATTTGTCAATATAGTAACGATAAATACTGGTAACTCCGGCAGCATACTCTGCCTGCTTCATACGTCCTTCGATTTTAAAAGAATGTACACCATGTTGAATCAGTTCCGGTATTAAATCAATGGTACATAAATCTTTCGGACTTAATAAATAGGATTCATTTCCTTTCTTTGCCGAAGCAGCTAACTGCTTTTTATCAAATAATTCATATGGCAAACGACATGGTTGTGCACAGCGTCCACGATTTCCGCTTCTGCCTCCAATCATACTACTTAGCAAGCATTGACCGGAATAGCAATAACACAAGGCACCATTTACAAAGCTTTCAATTTCTGCTCCTGTCTGCTGATATATATTGCCTATTTCCTCTAAAGAAAGCTCTCTGGCTGTTACAATACGATTGCATCCCGCCTTTAACAATAAATCTGCACCATAAGCTCCGGTGATTGTCATTTGCGTACTTGCGTGAATAGCAAGATTTGGAAAATGTTCCCGTACAAAACGCATAACGCCTAAATCCTGTACAATCACCGCATCTAACCCTGTTTCATAATATGGCACAAGATAATCGTATAGTTCTTCTAACTCTGCTTCTTTCAAAAGGGTGTTGACTGTCATATACAACTTTTTTCCTTTTAAATGCATAAAATCTATGGCAGAAATCATTTCTTCTTCTGTAAAATTATTCGCATAGGCCCTTGCGCCAAAACGGTTTCCCGCACAATAGACGGCATCTGCCCCTGCATTTACTACTGCTTTTAATGTTTCAAAAGAACCCGCTGGAGCTAAAAGTTCTGTTTTTCTTTGATTATTTTGATTCATAATAACATCCTCATCACTACTCGTACAAATAGGAAGCTCTGAAAAACCATTCGATTTTCAGAGCTTCCTATTACTTATTCTTTTCTTCATTCAAAGACTTTGTCTGGGTTGATTTCTCAGATGATTTATCCTTGGAATTCTTATGTGTGTGCTCTGTTGACTCTGCCTGACCTTTCACTTTTCCAAGTAATGTATCTTCCAAAGACGCTTCTAACTTCGCCTTGTTTAATAATAATTCTTTATTTTCCTTTTCAAGTTCCGTAATAGACTTCTCGTTACTTTCTAATTTTATCTGCGCAGAAATCAATTCATGCTTTAAGTCATAAATTTCTTTGTCTTTCACTTCGATATCCTGCTCAAGTTGCTCCGCCTGATCCTTTGCCTTAAAGTAATCATCCGCAATATTCAATTCTAACAAGGTGGACTTCATATCCATCGGTAAACGACGAAATTGCTCCATCTCATCGAATTCACTCATCTTATTATTTATATAGGTGGCAACTTTCTGTAAATAAGCTTCACTTTCATATCCACTTAATGTATAAACCTTACCTCCAATTAAAACATCTGCGCTGGTCTTCGCTGACATAACTTTCATCCTCTCCGGCTAATCTTTTTCTTTTTCATTATACCTAATTTTCACAGAAAAACAACCTTTATTTTGCAATTCCAAAATGTCCAAAGGCGAAATCTGTTGCTACTCTTCCCTTTGGTGTACGGTTAATGAAACCGTTTTTTACTAAGTATGGCTCGTACACATCCTCAATGGTCCCTGCATCTTCGCCCAATGATGCAGCAAGTGTATCAAGCCCAACTGGCCCACCTTGAAATTTTTCAATAATTGTCAACAAAATATTTCGGTCATTCTGGTCTAACCCATACTTATCTACTTCTAATAAGTCCAAAGCAAAGGTTGCAACCTCTTTTGTAATTTTTCCATCATACTTTACTTGAGCAAAATCGCGCACACGCTTTAGCAAACGGTTTGCCAGTCGCGGAGTTCCCCTGGAACGTCTGGCAAGTTCAAACGCTCCTTCATCATCAATTTCTACTGCTAATTTATCTGCCGAATGAAGAATAATTGTTTTTAATTCCTCAGGTGTATAGAATTCCATGTGATGTACTACACCAAAACGGTCTCTTAGGGGTGCGGATAATAATCCGGCTCTTGTTGTTGCACCTACTAAAGTAAAATGTGGTAAATCTAATCGAAT
Organism: Clostridiales bacterium; assembly: GCA_012519695.1. GTDB lineage: Bacteria > Bacillota > Clostridia > Lachnospirales > Lachnospiraceae > Petralouisia. The sequence continues at coordinate 29,390 of JAAYPT010000005.1, forward strand.
AGAACGTGCCGTCGCTCCTTTTCCAATCATAATATCAATCACATAATCTTCCATAGCCGGATATAATACTTCTTCGACTTGACGATTTAAACGGTGAATCTCGTCCACAAAAAGAATGTCACCTTCCTGAAGTCCACTTAAAATTGCTGCCATTTCTCCCGGCTTTCCGATAGCCGGCCCGGAAGTAATCTTCATATTTACTCCCATTTCATTGGCAATAATTCCTGCAAGTGTGGTTTTTCCAAGTCCGGGAGGTCCATAAAACAATACATGATCTAAGGATTCCTTTCTTTGTTTTGCTGCCTCTATGTAAACCTTCAAGGTTCCCTTTGCTTTCTCCTGACCAATATATTCATTTAGTGTTTGTGGTCGCAGACTTGTTTCGATTTTGATATCCTCTTCCTGTGCCTGCGTAGAGATTACACGTTTTTCCATGAAATTATTCCTTCCGTTTCATCAAACTTTTACAGATTTCTCTAAAACTCTTTCTCTAAATAGCTTTTTGTTGTTTCCATAATTTTTTTCAAATATTCAATATTTATAATAACATCCTCAATTTCCAGTGAATGATTTGCATTTTCCAGTAATTGAAGGGATACATTATTTTTCACACAAACTTCTTTTAAATCTTCTGTGTTGCACCAAGAATCATTGGTACCATGAAAAACAATTGCATTTTCTATTCCATAGGTAAGTGTTTCTTGAATCGGTGTATAAATCACCTGCGGCACTTTCAGATTATGTCTTTTCCTATATTCTGCCGATACCACACTTCCAATACTTTTAGAAATAAAAAGAAGCTCTTGGGGTTGATTCGTATCAACAACATCGGATAATTGTTCTTCCACTTGTTTCATTACTCTTTGAATACTTTCTTGCAGTCTATTCTTGATCTCTTCCTTGGACAAATCCGGATAACTGACACAAATACATGTATATCCCAGAGAAGTCACTATTTTTCTGGCATAATATAGTAATGGTTTGTCTACATGATAACCAATACCCGGAAATATAATAGCAAGTTTTTGATTTTTATTTTTCATCTACATCTTTTCCTTCAATTAATAATTGTGTGTCATATCGAAATTCTAACATTGTTCTTCCTCCTGCTTCCTTTTATTTTAATTCCTTTTTGTTTTAATACATTTTTACTTGAGAGAAACTTTCTTTATAAAAAAGCCATCTGTTTCAAAGCTTCCTTTAATACTTCTTCTACTGTGATATCTTCTGTAAGCTCCACTCCACTAACTGCCTTCAATGCCTCTGATGAAGAATATCCCAATGCAGTCAATGCTTGAACAGCTTCGTTTTTCACACTGGAGGTTGCACTCTGTCCTTCTGCTACATGTACAGTCTTTGCTTCAAAAGCATCTTCTAAACTTATCTTATCCTTTAACTCTAAAATAACTCTTTGCGCGGTCTTATTACCAATACCGGGAGCTTTTGCAATGGACTTTGCATCTTCTCCAAGTACAGCAAAACGCAAATCATCCGGAGTCATAACGGACAAGACTGCAAGTGCACCTTTAGGTCCAATGCCATTTACCCCTAATAATAACTTGAAGATGTTAAGGTCATCTCTTGTTAAGAACCCATACAGTTGCATATCATCTTCTTTTACCTGAAGATAGGTATAAATCTTCACTTCCTGCCCGGTTCCTGTAAAATTATCTATCATACTGGCTGGAATATGAATGTTGTAACCGATTTGACCTGCTTCTACTACAATCACATCATCTAAAATCTCAACCAGCTCACCTTTAATATAAGAATACATTCCTTCTCCTTTATGTTACACGTCATAAGCCTTATTCTACGATTTCACCGTAAAAATAAAAGCCCTTGCATTCCTTTAACTTCACGTTAATGATTTTTCCAACCAAATCCTTTGTTCCCGGAAAATGTACAATAAAATTATTACTTAATCTTCCTGTCACAAGATGATTGTCCTGTTCATTTACTTCTTCTACTAATACACTTTCTGTTCTTCCGGTAAGTGCCTGCGCACGTTCTGCTGCATCTGCCTGCACTTCTTTCAGTAATCTGTCGAATCTATCCTTTACCACATCTTCCGGAACCTGTTCCTTAATAGAAGCTGCCGGTGTTCCGGTACGTTTGGAGTAAATAAAAGTAAACGCACTATCATAACGTACTCTTTTTACTACATCCATGGTTTCTAGGAAATCTTCTTCTGTTTCTCCTGGGAATCCCACAATAATATCCGTTGTAAGAGCAATATCCGGCACTGCTTTTCGAATCTTATCTACTAAGGTCAAATACTGTTCCTTATTATAATGGCGATTCATTTCCTTTAAAATACGACTGCTACCTGACTGCAATGGCAAATGCAAATGCTTACATATTTTCTTAGATTTTCCCATTACTTCAATAAGTTCATCGGATAAATCCTTTGGATGGGACGTCATAAAACGGATTCGTTCCAGTCCTTCAATTTTTTCTACTTCCTGCAATAATTCTGCAAATGTTACCGGAGTATCCAGATTCTTTCCATAGGAGTTTACATTCTGTCCAAGTAACATAATCTCTACAACACCATCTGCAACTAAATGTTCAATTTCACGGATGATATCCTGTGGCTTTCTGCTTCGTTCCCTGCCTCTTACATATGGTACGATACAATAACTACAGAAATTATTACATCCAAACATGATGTTTACACCAGACTTAAAGGAATATTTACGGTCTACCGGAAGGTCTTCCACAATCTTGTCCGTATCTTTCCAAATATCAATAACCATTCCTTTTTGTTCAAAGGTTGCCACGATTAATTCTGCAAATTTATAAATATTATGTGTTCCGAAAATCAAATCTACAAAACGATAACTTTTGCGTAACTTTTCAATCACTTCCGGTTCCTGCATCATACAGCCGCAAAGTGCTATCTTCATATGGGGATGATGCTTCTTATAAGTGCTTAAATATCCCAGTCTTCCCCATACCTTATTGTTTGCATTTTCTCTAACGGTACATGTATTGTAAATTACAAAGTCTGCTTCTTCATTTTCGGCAGCTTCATAACCGATTGTCTCTAAAATACCAGTCAGCTTTTCAGAGTCGCGCGCATTCATCTGGCACCCGAATGTGGTAACGCAAAAGGTTGGTCTTCGTCCCAGTTTTTCTGCCAATGCATTTACATAGCCCTTTGCCTTCTCCATATAATAAAACTGACGTTGAGGTTCTTCTTGTGGAACCTGTTCATATATCTTGTTTTCCATACAAATTTTCCTTTTCTTTCCTACTTTCAAAATCTAGATTGCACAAGGCAAACCTAAACTATATCATACACTTTTTTCTCCTGATTGTAAATGTCTCTTTG
>JAAYPT010000034.1 GCA_012519695.1 Clostridiales bacterium
CAGATTATTTGTTTCATAGAGAAAAAAGTTTTGAAATGGAAGAAATCAGGAATGGATGCTATAGAGTAGGGTGGTGTAAGAATGATGATATTATACGATGGAATCATAGTAACGATGGATTCTGAACGCAATATTTATAAAAATGCAGCACTTGTTATAGAGGAAAATAAAATTAAGCAAATAGGTGATAAGGATACAATTTTAGAAAAGTATAAGGACAGTGGGATAAGTAAGATATCTTGCAAGGGAAAAGCAATTTTTCCGGGATTTGTAAATACCCATATCCATACCGCACAGTCTATTGTAAGAGGCGTAGCGGAGGATTTGGGAAGAGCACCTTCTTATACAGCACTTGTACCACAGGGAGATGATTTGACTCAGGAAGAAAGTTATGTATTCAGTCTATTGGGAGCAGCTACAGCACTTCGGTTTGGTTCTACACTGATAGGAGATAATTATGCACATAGCATGACAAATGCAAGAGCTTTTGAAACTTTGGGGATTAGAGCGGTAGTGAGTGAGCGTGTGCATGATATGGTTTTTGGAAAACTTGCATCAGGAGTATACGAAAAAGACGAAACGCTGGGAAATGAACTATTTGAAAAGAATATGGAATTGTTTGAAAAATACCCGGACAAGAATGGGCTGATAAATCCCTGCTTAGGTCCCCATGCCCCGGATACATGCAGTAAAGAACTGTTACTTCGGATTGCAGACATGGCACAAAAGTATGAAGTACCCATTACCACACATTTGGCACAGAGCCAGCAGGAGCTTGACAGAGTCAAGGAGGTATATGGAGTTTCCTCTACAAAACTTATGCAGGAATGTGGACTTTTAAATGACCGTTTGCTGGCAGCACATGGAGTGTTTTTAAAGGAGACAGATATTTGTGAGCTGGGAAAAGCAGGGGGCAACATTGTACATATTCCGGAAGGAAATGCCAAAGCCGGTGCAATTGCAGATATTAAAAAGATAAAGGAAAAAGGGATAAATGTTACCATTGCAACAGATAATGGAGCAGCCAATATGATTGAAAATATGCGTATGGCATTGGCTGCCGGAAGAATTCGAAACCACTGTGTAGTAGAACCAAAACCGGAGGAAATCCTGACGATGGCAACACTAAACGGAGCGAAAGCATTACACATGGAAGAAAAACTTGGAAGTTTGGAAGAGGGAAAACTTGCGGATATTGTGATAATAGATTATGACAATTTGCATATGACACCATGTACGAATGTAGTTGGAAACTTAGTTCATCTGGGACTGGGAAATGATGTGGAAACAGTTATTGTAGATGGAAAAATTGTTGTAGATCAGGGAAAAGTTTTAGCCATAGAAGAAAAAGAAGTAATGCGTGATGCAAGAAGAATTGCAGAACTGAAATGGTTAAAATCCAATCCTGATTTAGAAAAGAAATGGATGTATATATTTTAGAGGAGGAATATTTATGAAAAAAGTGTTATTTGATGAAAAAGAGCAAAAGAAAATCGGGATGTTGACACCATCGTCCAATACAACATTAGAACCCATTTGTTCTAGTATGGTGTGCGGATTGGAAGAAATGGTAACGATGCACTACGGGAGATTTCGTGTAACTAAAATTTCCCTGGAAGAAGATGCGTTATCACAGTTTGATACAGCACCAATGCTGGAGGCGTCAAAACTTCTTGCAGATGCAGATGTAGATGTGATTGCATGGAATGGTACTTCCGGTGGTTGGTTAGGATTTGATGTAGACAGAAGGCTGTGTGCAGAGATTGAAAAGGAAACAGGTATTCCGGCTACTACCAGTATGTTATCACAGTTAAAAGCCTTTCAGCAGTATGACGTAAAAACCATTCATTTGATTACGCCCTACACAGAGGATATCAATGAGTTGCTGATAAAAGAGTATGAAAAAAGCGGAATTAAGGTAATAAATTCCGTATGCTTAGGGCAATTTGTAAATCGTTCCTTTGCTCTTGTATCTCAGGAAAAAATACAGGAAATGTTTCAAGAGGTATGTAAAGATAAGGCAGATGGAATCAGTGTTGTTTGTACAAATCTTCCGGCAATGTGGAGTGTTCCTGCAATGGAAGAAAAGTATGGAATTACAGTATATGACACCATTAACACCGTCGTTTGGGACGCAATGAAAATGGTAGGCATAAATCCGGCTTTGGTAAGAGGCTGGGGAGAACTTTTTAGTAAGTAATCAGGAAGATGAAGGAGGAAACATTATGAAAAAAGCAAGATTATTTGTAGCAATGACATTGGCAGTAACACTTCTCGCAGGGTGTGGAAGCGGTAGTAAGAATTCTAAAACAGGAACAACAGCAAATGCATCGGGAAACACAGTGTCCATAGAAAATGGTGAAGTAGGAGAACCGGAAACAACGGATGTTACACTTTATGGTGTAAATGACCTTCAGATTTCAGCAGCGATGATGATTGCAGAAAATCAGGGATATTTTAAAGAAGAAGGTTTGAATGTAGAGTGTGTTTATATGGCGAATGTGCCGGAAATTGCAGCAATTATGGCAAATGGAGAAGCAAAGATTGCATGCGCGAATAATTATTCAACTCCTACCTGGGTGTTAAACGGAGCAAAGTGTAAGGTAATAGCACCGACCTGTAATATGGGGGGAACACAGTGCCTTCTTTTAAGAGACGGAATTAAGATTAAATCAGCAAAAGACCTAGAGGGATTAACGATGGGAATGGTTTCCGGTTCTACACAGTATGTAACTTTTCGCAATATGTGTAAAGAACTTGATTTAGACCCGGAAAGTTTTAATATCACAACACTTCAGTTTCCGGATCAGTTATCAGCACTTTCTCAGGGACAAATAGATATTATGGCAGTTCCGGAACCATGGGTGACAAAGGCACAGGAAGAATGTAATGCAACACTTCTTTGCAGTGGTACAAAGTCTTATATTCCGGGAGCAGAGGGAGATGTACTTTGGTGCAATATGTATGCTACCATTAACGCAAATGATGATTGGGCAGCAGAAAATCCAAATACAACAGCGCATATGTTATTAGCAATTCAAAAGGCAACAGATTTTATTAATAATAATCGTGATGAGGCAGTTAAGATTTGTGCAGAGCATATCGGGATGTCAGAAGAAGATACAGCAAAAATTATGGATGAAAATGTGTATGCTTATGGAGTAGATGATTCCTATGTGGATACAGCCATTGCATTAGAGGACTTTATGGTGGAAGAAAATATTCTTCCGGGAGGTCAGAGTATTCCGTTTGCAGATTATCATGATTTTAGTATTTTAAGAAAAGTAACACCGGATAGTTATACAGCAAAAGAAGAGTATTAAAGTAGTTGGGGAGTTTTATAACTCCCCATTTTGAAAGGGTGCATTCTATGGAAAAAATGGATTTATTACTGACGAATGGAAAAATCGTCACAACGGATGAAACATTTTCAGGTGTTATCGGAGTAAAAAATGGAAAAATTGCATTTATTGGGCAGGATGCTTTGGGGCTGGAGGCTGAAAAGGTAGTAGATGTGGCTGGAAAGTATATTTTACCGGGTGTAATTGATCCCCATATTCATTTTCAGGACCCGGGATTTACAGAACGTGAAGACTTTATGCATGGAACAATGGCGGCAGCAGCAGGAGGCGTGACAACTGTAATTTCCCATCCGCTGGATAACCCACCAACCACAACCTTTGAGGCATTAAAGGTAAAAGAAGACAGTTACGAGGGAAATGCGTATGTGGATTATGCCATTCATGTGGGAGCCACTTCTGAGAATATAGAGTTATTACCTGATTTATGGAAAAAGACAGGAGCAACGGCAATCAAAATGTTTATGTGCTTTTCCGTAGCAGAATTTCCGTTTGTACAGGATGAGGCAATGATAAAAGTCTTAGAAAAGGTTGCAGAAATCGGTGCAGTTGCCATTATTCATGCTGAGAATGACGGTATGTTAAAGGCAATGGAGGAAAAAGTAAAAGCAACAGGAAGAAAGGATGGGGTTGCCTATAATATGACACATCCTGCTGAGGCTGAGATAGAAGCCATTCAAAGAGCCGTTTATTATCTTGAAATCACAGGGGCAGAGGGCGTAATTTTGCATGTAAGTACAGCCAAAGGGCTTAGAATCATCCATGAAGCAAAAGAGCGCGGGGTAAAAGTATGGGCAGAATCGGCACCACATCTGTTTCAGTTTACGGTGGAGGATATGGTGGAAAAAGGTCCGTATCTTAAATTTTCACCGGTTATGCATGATAAAGCCAACCAAAAGGAAATGTGGGAACTGATGAAAAAGGGCTATGTGGATTATATTGGAAGTGACCATTCTCCGTATACATTGGAAGAAAAAAAGGCGGGAGAAGAGGATATCTTTAAAGCACCAAATGGTATTCCGGGCGTAGAAAGCAGTCTGGCTGTATTTTTAAATGCAGTCAACGAAGGAAAAATCACGTTAAATCAGTTGGTGAAGATGACCAGCTATCATACCTCTAAAATATATGGATTATATCCTCAAAAGGGAAGTATGGCAATTGGAACAGATGCAGATTTTACAATTGTAGATTTGAATTTGAAGAAGGCTCTTTCCTCTTCCGATTTAAAATCAAAGTGTAAATGGTCTCCTTACCTTGGAATAGAATTAAAAGGTTGGGCAACCATGACCATTGTACGGGGCAATATTGTTTACAAAGACGGAGAAATTACAGGGGAAAAAGGATATGGAACATATTTGAAACGTGCAAAGTAATGGAGTGTGAATCTATGGATATGATGTTAAAAGCAAAAGAAGATATAAAAAGAAGGTTGGAATATTTAAAGACATGTACCATAGCGAATGGCAAAGGTGTAACCAGACTGCCGTTTTCAGAAGAAGCAAGAAAAGCAGCAGAATATTTAAAAAAAGAAATGGAACAGGCAGGGTTAGAAGCTTACATTGATATGGTGGGAAATGTTAGGGGATTTCTTCCGGCAGATGAGCCGGATAGTCAGGTGATTATGATGGGTTCTCATTATGACACGGTAAAAGAAGGGGGAGAATATGATGGAATCACAGGTGTTGTTTGTGCTATCCAAGTAGCGGATTTCGTGAAACGAAGTGGAAAAAAGCGAAAATATGCGTTGGAGATTGTAGCCTTTAATGATGAAGAAGGGATGATGTTTGGGTCAGGATGTCTTGGAAGTAAAGCATTGACGGGTCAGGTAGACCAGAATTACATTACAAGTCTGACGGATGAAAACGGTATCAGCATTCGAGAGTGGATGATAAAATGGGGCTCTGATCCCGATAAAATAGAAGAATTAAAACTGAATTTAGAAAACGTTCGAGCATTTTTTGAAATACATATTGAACAGGGACCTGTGCTTGATACCACAAAGCAGGAAATAGGAATTGTAAACTGTATCGTGGGACTGCTTCGTTGCATGGTTACCGTAGAAGGTCGGGCAGATCATGCCGGAACAACACCCATGCATATGCGTAAGGATGCCATTGAAATTGCATCTAAAACCATTTCAAAGTTAGATGAATTTGCATTAGAGGAGCAAAATGGCTCGGTAGCTACCTGTGGATTTATCAGAGCATATCCCAATGCAATGAATGTAATAGCTTCGAAGTGTGAGTTTACCATGGATATTCGTTCTCCCAAGGATATTTCCATAGAAAATATGAAAGAGAAAGCCGTAGATTTATTAGAATATCATACCGATAAGGTAGGTGCAAGTTATAAGTTTGATACAAAACTTCGACAGAAACCGGTTTATATGAACCAAAGATTGATAGATATGCTGAAAGAAAAATGTGAAAAGCATCAGTATCAATATAGGGAAATGACAAGTGGGGCAGCACATGACGCAATGGTATTTGCGGATAAGGTGGATACCGTTATGGTATTTGTGCCAAGCAAGGATGGAAGAAGTCATTGCCCGCAGGAATATAGTAGCTATGCAGATTTAGCCAAAGCAACCCAGATAGTGTTTGAAACTATCTGTGATATGATGAGTGAAGAATAAGAAAAGGAGAAGAAAAAATGAAAATTAGTTTATTGGAGCCAATAGGTGTTACAAAGGAAGTAATTGACGAGCTTGCAAAAGGGTTTAAAGAAAAAGGACATGAATTTGTCTACTACGATACAAAGACAACAGATGTTCAAGAGCTGAAAAAAAGAAGTGAGGGCTGCGATATTGTAATGATTGCAAATAACCCGTATCCCGCAGAGGTAGTGGAAAGTGCAGATGCATTAAAGATGTTGTCAGTTGCATTTACCGGAATTGACCATATTGGTATTGCAAAGTGTAAGGAAAAAGGAGTTATGATTTGCAATGCAGCAGGATATTCCAACCAGACCGTAGCAGAACTGGTGCTGGGAATGACCATTGATGCATTGAGAAACGTAGTGAAAGCAGACAGTGTTGTAAGAAGTGGCGGAACCAGTGCTGGAATTGGCGGAAAAGAAATATGCGGAAGAACCGTTGGAATTATAGGGCTGGGTAGAATTGGTCTTATGACAGCAAAATTGTTTTTAGCATTTGGCGCAAAGGTAATTGCATATAACCGAAGTGAATCAGAAGAGGCAAAAGCACTTGGAATAGAATACAAGTCTTTAGAAGAAGTGCTTTCTGATAGCGATATTGTTTCACTGAATCTTCCGTTAAATGACGCTACAAGAGGATTTATTTCAAAGGACAGACTGGCACTGATGAAAAAAGATGCCATTTTTGTAAACTGTGCAAGAGGACCGATTGTGGATAATGAGGCACTTGCAGAAGCCTTAAATGAGGATAAGTTAGGATTTGCCTGTGTGGATGTATTTGATATGGAACCACCACTTCCGGGTGAATACCCATTGCTTCATGCAAAAAATACATTATTGACCCCACATCAGGCATTTATCTCCGAAGAATCAATGAAGCGGAGAGCAAAAATTGTATTTGATAATGTATATGCTTATTTAGAAGGAAAACCGGAAAATGTTTGCAAGTTATAGAGAGAGGGAATAAAAAGGAGGGAGCACTTAGATAGGAAAAGTGCTCCCTCTTTATAAAAGGGTAAATATGAAAAGCCTATGTTAAATTATCCCATAACAGCTGTTACATGAACGGATTTTCCCACCATGCTGCTGTCGAATGGAATTGTATTTCCGGAAACTTCTTTGCCATCTACAATGAGCTTAGCAATGCCTTTTTCTACATATTCCGGATTTAATACTTCAATATGATAATCAATTCCGCGGAAAGTACGAGCTACTTCAAAGCCCTTTAAGTTCTTTGGAATACAAGGGTCAATCATCAGTCCGTCATAGTCAGGACGAATACCTAAAATAAACTGAGAAACATTTAAAAATGTCCATGCAACAGTACCGGTTAACCAGCTATTCTTTGCTTCACCAAAGTTTGGTGCATCTTTTCCGGCAATCATCTGAGAGTATACATAAGGCTCAGTGCGGTGAACCTCACTGATTTCTTCCAGATAAGCAGGACAGGTTCTGGTGTATACCTGCCAAGCACGGTCACCACGTCCAATTACGGTTTCTGCAATGGAAATCCATGGATTGTTGTGGCAGAAGATGAATTGTGGAGCGATGACTGGAAGAAAGGTTTCTATCCAGAAGGAAAAGTATTCTGCTACTTTGGAACTGCTTGGCTTGTAAACTTCAGTATGGCTGCTGATACCGAAGGAAGTATCGGATATGAAGGCGGCTGGGGTGCTACCGAAGGACCACAGGGCTTCTTCTGGGGCGGAACATGGATTTGTGCAGCAGAAGGAACAGATAATGCAAGTCTTGTAAAAGATATTATGTATCAGATGACATGTAAAGAAGATGTTATGACTGAAATCGTAAAAGACGATGATGACTTCGTAAACAACAAACCCAGAACGCAATGAAGAATTACTTCGAAGGAAATGCAACAAAGGAAGAGGCATTGGATCAGTTCTACAAAGCAGTAGTGGAGAAGTATCCAAACTTGTCTTACTAAGAGCTTGAAGTCAATCTTATGGCAAAAGGTAAAATAAAGTAAACAGTAATGCAAGAGAAACCATGCCTGTCAGGCAAGTAGAGAGGCAGGCATGGCTTTTTCTATCAATGGAGAGTTCCGAGAACGGAAGTTTTTTCCAGCAACGGGTACAGTGCTGACAGCAGCTCTGCCGAACCTGGTGTGAAGATATGCTGTGAACACTGTACCAAAAGCCAAAGGAAAAGGAGGTTTAAGATATGAAGAAGAATGCGAAAGCAGTCAGATATAATAAGTGGGGTTATATCTTTTTGATTCCATTTATGGTAGTCTTTGTAGTATTTCAGTTGATACCATTGGTTACAACGATTTACAACGGTTTTTTTGAAAATTATATGACAGGCTTGCTTCAGGTAGGTCCGAATTTTGTAGGTTTAGAAAATTATAAAAAGTTATTTGAAGGCGGAGATGTTTGGATATATGCGAAAAATACCATGATTATGTGGATTATGTGTTTTATTCCACAGATTTTCTTATCCTTGTTATTGAGAGCATGGTTTTCGGATGTACAATTAAAATTAAGGGGTTCCAGATTCTTTAAAACAGTTATGTATTTGCCAAACCTGATTATGGCATCTGCATTTGCAATGTTATTCTTTACATTGTTTTCCGATAATGGTCCAATCAACTCTATGTTGATGCAGATTGGATTCATTGATACCCCGTATAAATTCCTTTCTAATGCAGGAAGTGCCAGAGGATTAATCGCACTTATGAACTGCCTGATGTGGTTCGGTAATACCACCATCCTGTTAATGGCAGGTATGATGGGAATTGATACATCACTGTTCGAGGCAGCAGAAGTGGATGGAGCAACATCTACACAGGTATTCTTTAAGATTACCTTACCGTTACTTCGCCCAATTCTGGTATATGTAATGATTACATCCTTACTGGGTGGCTTACAGTTGTTTGATGTTCCACAGATTTTGACAAACGGAACCGGTGATCCAATGCGTTCTACTATGACCCTGATTATGTTCCTGAATAAACATTTGTACAGCAAGAACTATGGTATGGCAGGTGCATTATCTGTAATTCTGTTTATTATCAGTGCAATCTTAAGTTTCTTAGTATTTAAGGTAACTGGTAATGATAAGAGAAAGGGGTAATTATTATGGAAAATCAAAAGAAACAAAAAGGCATGAGTATTCATGCAAGAAGAATGATTGCCTATATTGTCCTTATTGTTGTTTCATTCTTCTGTTTGTTCTGGTTTTATGTGTTATTCATCAATGCCACCAGATCCAATGGAGAATTGCAAAAAGGATTTACACTTATTCCGAGTTCACATTTGCTGACGAACTGGAAGAACTTAGTAAACGGTACATTGCCAATATGGTTCGGTATGCTTAACAGTATTATCGTGTCATCCTGTAGTGCAGTATTGTGTGTATACTTTTCAACTATGACGGCATATGCAATTCACGCATATGAGTTTAAACTGAAAAAGTACATTTATCCATTTATTTTAATGATTATGATGATTCCAACACAGGTAACAGCTCTTGGATTCGTTAAGTTGGTATCTAATATGGGATTAGAAGATTCCTTGATTCCACTTATTGTACCAACCATTGCTTCCCCGGTAGTATTCTTCTATATTAAGCAGTACATGGAAAGTTCTCTTCCACTGTCATTGATAGAAGCTGCCCGTATTGACGGAGCAGGAGAGTTCCATACCTTCAATGCCATTGTATTGCCGTTAATGAAACCGGCAATTGCAGTACAGGCAATATTTACATTTGTAAGTAGCTGGAACAATTACTTTACACCTGCATTGATTTTACATGATGATAAGAAGAAAACACTTCCAATTCTGATTGCACAGTTGCGTGCAGCAGACTGGTTGAAGTTTGACATGGGTCAGGTATATGTAATGATTGCATTCTCAATCTTCCCGGTTATCATCGTATACTTAATTTTGTCAAAGCATATCGTTCAAGGTGTTGCTTTAGGAAGCGTAAAGGGATAAAAATAGAATCAGAATTAATAGCGTAGCAGTTTTGAGCTGTTACGCTATTTTTTTAGTCATAGATGACACCACGATAATTTGAGGAACTTGCAAAGCGTGTTTCTCATAGTTGTGAATAGCCGGAAGAAGCGAAAAATATGGTTTAGATAGTTTCGCTAACTGAAAAAAACAAGGAAAAAGTTTCGTAAGAAATTCACAAAAATTTATGTTTTCAATGTAAAAACGCAAAAAATATATGAAAAGTGTACAAAAATACAATCAGATAAAATGAGATTTTTGTTGAAAACGAGGGAAAACGTTTACGCAAATTCAAATTGACCGTAGTTTGTAATATGCCATATAATCATCTTATCAAAAGCAAAAGCGCGCAATTGCTGGTGATGTCAGAATGAAAAAGGAGGAAGGAATTTATGAGGAAAATAGTTCAAAAGATGTCAATGCTATTGTCAATGATAGTGATGATGATGGTAGTATTTCAAATGCCAGTAAAGGCTGCACCAGCAGAGGATATGACAATTATTTATACACAGGTTCCGCAGGATTGGAAAGAACCTTGTATCTGGGCATGGGATGAGGATGGAAATAATGCCTTTGAAGCGTGGCCAGGTGAAACAATGAAAGCAGATAGTAGTAATGAAGGCTGGTATTATGCTTGGGTTCCAAGTTGGGCTAACCATGTAATTATTAATGGCAATGAGGGAAATATCCAAACAGAGGAACAGATATTGGAAGATAAAAATACATGGATTACAGTTGCCTCAGAAAAAGAAGTAGCAATTTCCTATGAGCAACAGACCACGGGCGAGATACCAGAATATGTGGAAACTTTTACAGTACATGCAAAAGTAGCGGATAGTTGGAAAGAACCAAATTTGTGGGCATGGTCAGCACCGGACGGAACCAATGTATATGATGCATGGCCGGGTGAACCTATGACAGAGGGAGAAGACGGTTGGTATGACATGGAAGTTCCAACTTGGGTGAATTCTTTGATTGTAAATGCTAACAATGGAGAAGTTCAGACGGAAGATTTGTCTGTGGATGCAGCAGAAATCTGGATTACTGTTGAAGAAAACGGCAGTTTTGATTTTACCTATGATGATCCAGAACAAAAAGAAATTGGAACTATTAAGGTAAGAGTTATGGCTCCGACAGATTGGAAGGAACCAAATCTGTGGGCATGGTCAGCACCGGATGGAACAAATGTGTTTAGTACATGGCCAGGTGAACCATTAGAAGAGGACAAAAACGGTTGGCTAAAAAAAGAAATTCCGGGTTGGGTGAATTCTTTGATTGTAAATGGAAATGATGGAAGTGTTCAGACCTCAGATATTTCCATTGAAACGGGAAAAGATGTGTGGTTAGTTGTAAAAGGTCCGGAAGAGGCAGAAGTGTATTATGAAGAACCACAGGTAGAACAGCAAAAAGCAGAAACAAAGGTTGAAAATAAGAAAAATGACGAGACCACAGAAAAGAAAAATGATATGACAATAGTTTGGATTATTGTTGCTGTGGCGGCTGTAGCCGTGGTAGTTACAGGCATAGTAATCGTAAAGAAAAAGAAAGAAAATTAGTTAAAACCGGGAATTAATCAGATGCGAGGAGGAACAAAGATGAAGAAAATGCTTGCAGTATTGCTGTGTGTAGGAATGACAGTGGGGCTGCTTAGTGGATGCGGAAAAAGTGGTAAGCAGGAGAAAAAGGATGATGTAACAACAATTACTATTTGGCATGATAAAGAAGATGCCGTGGCAGAAGCACTCCAGGAAGAATTGGAAAAATTAGAACCGGAAGTACATGTAGTGCTGGAGAAAAAGAGTGATTTGACAGAGGCATTAAAGGTAGTTGGAAATGATCCAAAGGCTGCACCGGATATGTACTTTTTTGCTCACGATAAAATTGGTGTTTATGCGGAAATGGGAATCCTCGCACCAATTACAGACATTATTCCCAAAGAAGAATTGAATGACTATATGGATATGACACTGGAAGCGGCAACCTATAAGGGCGATATTTATCAACTTCCAATCTATTACGAAACATTGTTGTTTATGTACAATCGTCTTTATATGACAGATGAAGAGGTACCAAAAACCACAGAAGAACTATACGCTTATATGAAAGAAAACACGCAGGGGGGACATTATGGATTTGTAGAACAGCATAGTACCCCATATTATGCAGCGGGATGGATATACGGATTCGGTGGTTATCTTATTAATGCAGATGGAGAGCCGGGGCTGGATTGTGATGAAACTATACAGGCATTGAAATATCATAAGAAGTTTGTTGACCTGATGCCGGGAGAGACAGAGTATGCTACAGTGAATACCTTATTCAATGAAGGAAAGGCACATGCAACTATTGCAGGACCGTGGCTGATTCCTACTGTAAAAGCAAGTGGTATGGATGTGGGGGTAGCAGCAATGCCGATAATTGACGAAACAGGTAATCCAATTTCACCATATACAGGAGTTCAGGGAATTCAGGTATTAAAATATGCAGCAGAGAATAAGAGTGAGGCAGTAGAAAAAGTGCTGCGACAATTAATGGAACCGGATATTGGAGTGAAACTGGCACAGGCAAGTGGATGTGCACCGGCAAATGAGAAATGCTATGAGATGGAAGAGGTCACCAGTGATGACGTAGTAATGGCAATGAAAGAAACCGCAGAAAATGCAGTACCTATGCCAAATATACCAGAGATGGATGTAATGTGGACAGTAACGGGAAATCTTTTAACGGATGTAAATATGAGTGGTAAGGATATTAACGAAAGTGTCAAAAAGGCGCAAAAGGAAGCAGAACAGCTTATTGAAAATATGAAATAGACTGGAAGGTGACGGAACTTTGAATAACAGAAAAAAGAAATGGTCAGAGGTAGTATTTTCCTACCTCTGGTCAGCCCCATCCTTGATATTGATTTTATTAATTGTTATTTTTCCGATTTTATATACAGGTTATATTTCTTTAACTAATATGAATGTATATCATTGGAATAATTACGAAATCATTGGATTGGAAAACTATAAAGATGCATTGTTGGTATTTGATAATGGATTTTTAACTGCACTACTTTTAACGGTATTGTGGACAATTATTAATATGATATTACAGCTGATAATTGCCTTTTTAGTAGCAAGTTTATTAAATTTAAAAGGCTTAAGACTTCGAAACATTTATCGAACACTTTTGATTTTTCCATGGGCGATGCCAGGATATGTATCCATATTGTTATGGAAGACAGGAATGTTTAATTCTCAATTTGGATTATTAAATCAATGGCTGGAGAAGTTTGGAATCCAACCGGTAAGATGGTTAGGAGGAAATGTTTCTGCATTTCTAAGCTGTACCGTAGTAAATCTTTGGCTTGCACTGCCATTTATGATTACGATTATAGATGGAGCACTTCAAAGTGTAGACAAAAGTTATTACGAAAGTGCATTGTTAGATGGTGCAAGCTGGTTGAAAAGAACATTCTATATCACCATACCGTTGATTAAACCAATTATTGCGCCATCTGTAGTAATTACAACCTTTACTACATTTAAGCAGTTTGATGTTATTTATTTGTTGACACAGCAGGTAGGGGCTAAGACCGGCGCAGATATCCATACAATTCTGACTTATGCCTATGAAAAAGCATTTATTACTAATAATTATGGATATAGCTCTGCAATTTCAATTATTATTTTTGTAATATTGATTGCATTTTCTGTGATAACCAATATAAAGCCAAAGGAGGAACGACAATGAGAAGGGCATCAAAGAAAAAGAGAAGAGAAAAAATAGGGCTTTTGACAGCAAATGTAGGTCTGATAGTGCTTTGTTTTATTGTATTAGTTCCGATTTTGTATGCAGTATCAGTTTCTTTAAATGCTGAAAATAGTCTTTTGAGTTCAGACTTTTCTTTTATTCCTAAAAAATTTACATTGGATAATTATCGTGCAGTGTTTATGGATGAACCGGTACTTCATTGGCTGAAAAATAGTTTGATTCTTGCTATTATAACGGTGTTTATTTCTCTTGGAACTGGCATACCGGCAGCGTATGTTTTTTCCAGAAAAAACTTTCCTGGAAGAAAAATCATATTGCAGTTATTAATTTTGTTATATGCATTCCCATCCTTGTTGTCTATGACTGCATTGTATCGTTTGCTAACCCCTATGGGACTGCTAAATACCAGAGCAGGTCTGGTAATCGTATATACTGGAACAATGGCGGTATTTGCACTTTGGAATATGAAGGGATATTTTGATACCATTCCTGTAGAAATTGAGGAAGCAGCCCGCATTGATGGTGCTTCTAATATACAGTTGGTAACAAGAATTGTATTGCCACTTGCAAAACCAACAATAGCAGTAACTGCTATGATGGTATTGATTTATGTGTGGAATGAATACATTTTTGCAATAAACTTTATGACCGGAAGCGATACTTATACCTTGGCAGCAGGACTTTATTCCTTGCAGGCAACAGAAATGAGCGGAAGTTGGCCAATTTTTGCAGCAGCCTCTATGGTAGTATCAATTCCTATTCTTTTAATATTTTTTGCACTTCAAAAGAACATGCAGACGGGTCTTACATCTGGTGGTGTAAAGGGCTAAGAAAGAAAGGTGAGGATGTGAGAAAATGAATAAAAGTGCAGTATTACATATACCAATGTCTCAAGATGCGTTTGGAACGGACGAGGAACATGTGACAATTCGTTTGAGAGTGGGAAAAAATGATTTAAAACGCTGTACATTGTATTATGGCGATAGAGCATGCAGATTGACACCTGTAATTTTTACAGAAGTAGCAATGCAAGTAGTGGCGCAGAGTGAGTTGTTTGATTATTATGAGGTACAGTTGGAAAAACCATATAAGAGATTATGTTATTATTTTAGATTGGAAGACGAAAAAGAGACAATTCTTTATTATGGTGATGAATTTCATACAGAAAATGTAGATGACCGTTCAGAGTACTATCAGTTGCCGTTTAATCACCGGGCAGATATTGTAAACCCTCCAGAGTGGGCAAAAGATACTATTATTTATAATATTTTTCCGGATAGTTTTGCAACTGGAAAAAATTATATTAGCCAACAAAGTGTGGAAAAAGAGTTCGAGGGAAGAAAAACTCGTGGAAAGCTTGGTGGAACGATTCAGGGCATTACAGAAAATGTAGCATATTTAGAAGAACTTGGGGTCAATGCCATTTATATTAATCCAATTTTTGTGGCGGGAGAATATCACAAATATGATTTGCTGGATTATTTTCATATAGATCCATGTTTTGGAACAAATGAAGAATTTAAAAATATGGTAAATGTATTTCATAATCATGGAATACGGGTTATTATAGATGGGGTATTTAATCACTGTGGCTGGTATTTTAAAGCGTTTGAGGATGTGGTAGAAAAAGGCGAAAAATCAGAGTACAAAGACTGGTTTTATCACTTGGAATATCCGGTAGTACGCCCACAAGACCCAGAAATGTATCCGAATTATGAGTGTTTTGGATATGAACGGATGATGCCAAAATTAAATACCCAAAATCCCGAAGTGGAAAACTATTTTTGTAAGGTATGCAGATACTGGTTAGAAGAGTTTAACATTGATGGATGGCGTTTAGATGTGGCAAGTGAGGTAAATGACCATTTTTGGAGAGCCTTTGCACAGACCGCAAAGTCGGTGAAAAAAGATGCTATCTTAATAGGTGAAGTTTGGGAAACTGCATCTCATTGGCTAGATGGAACTATATTTGATTCTACTATGAATTATGATTTTCGGAAACACTGTAGAAGATTTTTTGGAAACGCTTCCATTGATGCAGCCCAGTTTGATGGAAGAATTACCAATATGCGTATGCGTTACAGAAGTCAGACGGTATATGCGCAGTTGAATTTATTGGATAGTCATGATGTGAGTCGTTTCCTTTCACTTTGTGGTGGAGACAGGGAACGTTATCAATTAGCAGTCCTTTTTCAAATGACTTTTCCGGGAATGCCATCGGTATTTTACGGAGATGAACAGGGAATAGAAGGAATTTTGGAAGAAGAGTATCGACATCCTATGAAGTGGAATGAGAGAGATGCGTTGTTTTCCTTTTTCAAAACTGCAATTTCCCTTAGAAGAAGTGAAAAAGTGTTGCGGCAGGGAAGCTATCGGACTGTTCTTGCAGAGAAAGGAAGCAGGCTTTATGTGTATGAACGAGAACAGGAAGGAGAAAAGATTCGCATTTTTTTAAATATGGAGGAAGAAAAACAGGATATTTCACAATGGTATTTAGGTGGAGAAGTTCTATGGCAGAAAGGAAAAAGTGGAGATTGGTTAATGCCAAAAGGTTTTTTAGTAGAACGAAACCGGTAGAAAGTAAGTAACGTGATAAGAAGGGAGAAAAGGTTATGGCTGCAACAATAAAAGATGTGGCAAAACTTGCAGAGACCTCTACAGCAACGGTATCTAAGGTAATGAATGGTTCCTATTCTATTTCAAAGGAAACTATAAAGCGGGTAGAATGGGCAATGAAAGAATTAAATTATCATCCAAATATGAGAGCTCGTAATTTTGTAAGGCAGTCTACGAGAAGTGTGATTTTTGTCACTTCATTAGGAAGAGATGCAGGCTTTTCCAATCCTCATATGTTTGAAATTATGGCAGGATTGGAAGAGGCGCTTTCTGAGAAGGAATATGCGCTTGGGATAAAAAGTCTTTCCAAAAGAGATGCTATCGATTATGTAAAATATGTGGTAGATACAAAACTGGCAGATGGATTGGTCATTCATGCCTCCGTTATATCAAAAGAATTAGACATGTTGGTGGAAGA
This sequence comes from Clostridiales bacterium, assembly GCA_012519695.1. Classification (GTDB taxonomy): domain Bacteria; phylum Bacillota; class Clostridia; order Lachnospirales; family Lachnospiraceae; genus Petralouisia. Next base: position 16,782 of record JAAYPT010000034.1, read on the forward strand.
ATATAAGATACCACATATTGTAATTGGTATGCCGGATTTTCAAAATCATTTTTGCTGGATTGATATTGATAATCGCTTGGCGGGCGAAATGGCGGCAAAGTATCTTTTGGAATGTGGTTATCAGTCACTTGCTTTTATTGGAGGAAGAGAAGAGGACAAGATATCCATGCACCGTTTAAATGGCGTATTGTCTGTGTTGAGTGAACATGATGTATTAGTGCCAGGGGGGTATGTGCAACAGGGAGATTCTGTATGTGATAGTGGTTATGCGATGATGGAAGAAGTGTTGTCTCAGCAACAACGGCCAGATGCAATTATTTGTGCAAATAATTATATTGCTTACGGATGCGTCAATGCTTTGCATGATAAGAATATCCAAATACCTCAGCAAATGGGGGTGTTGACATTTGATGATTATCCCTTTTCACGAATTTTAAAACCAATGTTGACGGTAGTGAATATTGATGTGTATGATATGGGATTCCAAACGGGAAAGTATATTCTCATGAAAATAAAGAAACCGAATCTTCATGTGCAGTCTTATATCACCATTCCATCTTTAAAAGTAAGAGATTCAACGAAAAAAGTTTATTGAATTACATGATTTATTACTATGTATCTATGAAATCTTTGAGTTTTAAGAAAAGCCTTGCAGTAAAAATGCAAGGCTTTTTATAGTTTTTAACGTAAAAATCCATCTTTTTATCCTCATAATAAAAAGTTTGTGATAAAATAGTTTTAAACACGGTGGAAAGGGTGAAAAAGGATGAAGGAAAAGTTATATACCATTCCCATTCAGGATGCATTTGCTAAGGATTGTGAATGTCCGGTTTGTGAAATATATCGTAAGTTAGAAGAAAATGCCATTAACTATACCATTGGTCCGGGTGCCAGTTATATGGAAGAGGATATTCGAGCACAAAGTGACAAAGAAGGCTTTTGCCAGAAGCACTTGAAGATGTTGTATGAATATAACAATAAGCTGGGACTTGCTATGATGTTGAAAACCAACATGGACAGAACCATCAAAGAACTAGAACAGGTTTCCAAGGCATCTCTTCCACAACCTAATTCCATGTTTAAAAAGAAAGAAATACTGTCTCATCCAATAACGGATTATATTGAAAAATCAGAAAAAGAATGTTTTGTGTGTGGTTATATCAATCAAACCTTTCAAAGTTATCTGATGACGATTTTTTATTTATATGAAAGAGAAGAAGACTTTCGCAAGCAGTTTGCAGAAGCAAAGGGATTTTGTATCAATCATTATAAAGTGCTGTTTCAACAGGCACCACGGTATTTGAATAAGAAGTATCTAGAAACTTTTTTAACTACCTTAAATCAAAGTTTTTTAAATAATTATAAGCGAGTAAGAGACGATTTGGAGTGGTTTATTCGGAAAAATGACTATCGATATAAGGAAGAACCATGGAAAAATGGACGAGATGCACTACCGCGAGCACTAACGAAGGTAGGAAGCATTTGGAATGGAGAAGAGTCATAGTTCAAAAGAATGTTTAAAATATAGAAAGAATTGCAGGAGGAAAGAAAAGAAATGATTAATCAGATTTATAAGGAAATGTTAAATGGAAAATCCATTATCAGACAACAATCAGAGTTTGCAACAGAACTTGGAAAAAAGATAGGGTATGAAAATGTATTTGATTATAGTCTTGGTAATCCAAGTGTTCCGGTACATGAGGCATATACCCAGACAATGCTTCAATTATTGAAAACAGAAAGTTCTTCTGATTTACATAGTTATAGCCCGTCTCTTGGAAATACTTCTGTGCGCACAAAGGTGGCTGCAAGTTTGAAGCAAAGATTTGGACTGGATTATGAAACCAAACACATTTTTATGACAAGTGGTGCAGCAGGTGCGATTGCACATGCATTGCGTTGTGTGACACAGCCGGGAGATGAGGTAATTACATTCGCACCATTTTTCCCAGAGTATCGTGAATATGTAGGAAAAACCGGAGCAATTCTCAAGGTAGTTCCGGCTAACACAGAGAATTTCCAGATTAACTTTGAAGCATTTGAAGAAATGATGAATGGGAAAGTTCAGGCAGTATTAATCAATACCCCGAATAATCCTTCCGGTATCGCCTATTCAGAAGAAACCATTCAAAGATTGGCTAAGATTATGGAAGAAAAGCAAAAGGAATACGGACACGATATTTTCCTTATCAGTGACGAACCATACCGTGAAATCGTGTTTGACGGAAAGAAGAGTGTATATCCAAGTAAGTATTATGATAATTCATTGTCTTGTTATTCTTTTTCCAAGAGTCTCAGTCTTCCGGGAGAACGTATTGGTTATGTGGCAGTAAATCCAAAGGCAACAGATGCAGATATCATAGCGGTTATGTGTGGACAGATTAGCCGAGGAATTGGACATAACTGTCCCGCATCCAGCGTTCAGCTTGCAGTAGCAGAGGTGTTAGATAAGACCAGTGATTTGTCTGTCTATGAGAAAAACATGAATCTTATTTACGATGAATTGGTAAAACTGGGATTTACCGTAGTAAGACCGGGCGGAACATTTTATATTTTCCCAAAAGCATTAGAAGAAGATGCCAATGCTTTTTGTAGAAAAGCAAGAGATTACAATTTGATTTTAGTGCCAAGTGACAGTTTTGGTGTACCGGGATATTTCAGAATGTCCTATTGTATTGATACGGAAAAGGTAATAAGAAGTTTTGAAGCTTTAGAACGATTTGTAAAAGAAGAATATGGAAAATAAGAAAGCGTAAAGAGGATGAAAAAGTGGAATCATCAGATAGATTAGAGAAGAGAATCTATCTGATGATTCCATTAATAATAATTTATTAGTCTTCTACTAATGCAGCAGTAATGATTGCCATAGAGTAAACTTCTTCTGCATTGCATCCACGAGATAAGTCGTTGATTGGAGCATTTAATCCTAAAAGGATTGGACCATATGCATCAAAGTTACCAAGACGCTGAGCAATTTTGTATCCGATGTTACCGGCATTGATATCCGGGAAGATAAATACATTTGCATGACCGGCTACTTCATTACCAGGGCATTTTGTTTTTGCAACACGAGGAGATACGGCAGCATCAAACTGTAATTCTCCTTCAATTGGAAGGTCAGGTCTTAATGCTTTTGCTTTTGCAGCAGCATTACGCATTTTATCAACATCTTCGCCCTTTCCGGAACCAAGTGTAGAATAGCTTAAGAAAGCAACCTTTGGATCAATGCCAAAGATTTTACCACACTCTGCCGCACCAACTGCGATTTCGGCAAGTTCGTCTTCGTTTGGCTTAATGTTAATTGCGCAGTCACCCATTGCTAAAACTTCATTTTCACCGGTAGCGGAAGGACGTACCAGGATAAAGCAAGAAGATACAATATTGTGACCTGGTTTTGTTTTAATTAACTGTAAAGCAGGACGAACGGTATCAGCGGTTGAATAAGTAGCACCACCTAATAAAGAATCGGCAACACCCATTTTTACTAACATGGTTCCGAAGTAGTTACCCTGTTTTAAAATTTTACGAGCTTCATCCGGCTGTACATTTTTGCTCTTACGAAGTTCGCAGAATAAGTTTACCATTTCATCCATTCTGTCATAGTTTTCAGGGTCAATGATTTGAGCACCGCGGATATTGTAACCGAATTCTTCAGCAGCAGCGTCTACCTTTTCAGGATTACCAATCAGGATAGGAGTTAAAAAGTTTGCTGCTAAAAGACGAGAAGCTGCTTCTAAGATTCTAGGATCAGATCCTTCTGTAAAAACAATTTTTTTCGGGCTCTTTTTTAGTTTATCAATCATCATGCCAAAGCCTTGCATATTCATAACAAATTCCTCCTAATATAAATAAATGTATTTTATAGTCTATTTATAATTTACCACGTTTGAAAATTTTTTCAACGGATAGCGTGTACAAAAAGAAGAACAGATGGGGTTTTTTTGTTTTTTTTTGGAACATTTTTTTTTATTGAAAAAAATATACTATTTGTTAAAAGCCTGCTCTGCCGCGCTCAATTGGTAAAGTGATATCAGGACAAAAGCATGACTATATAGTTCCTCAAAAGAACAGTTCAAAAGGCTGCTTATTTTCCGAAGACGATATCGTATGGTATTGGGATGCTGAAACAGTTTTTGAGCTGTCTTTGCAATCTCACCTTTGGAGTCAATATAGATTTGAAGCGTTGTAAAAAGGTTAGAGGTATAGCGGGTATCGTAATGCTTTAAAATTTCAATTTGCGATAGGCAGTTTGTCATTACATCCTTATTACGACATAAGGGAGCTAAAAATTGCCAAGAGCCAAGCTGGGAGTAACACATCAGAGGTTCCTGTTTGTGACAGCAAACCAAACCGGTGTCCAAGGCACGGGTCAGTAAATCGGTGAATTGCTCTTGTGGCAATGGGGTATCCGCAATGCCTATGGTAAATTGTTCCGGATTTAAGTCAATGGTCTTTAGTAGCCCAAATATTTGTGAGGCAATGTCCACATTTTCTTCCGGAGAAAGAATTAAAAACATACCGTCTTTGTATTTTACATAAGAGTAAGGAAAGATTCCGGTAGGTTGGTAACGTTTATACAATAAACGATGAAAATAGGAAGAAATAGCTGCGGAACCAGAAGAACCTTTTGGAATCAGATATGCTGCGGTCAGGTTGTCTGAAAACGCAGGATTTATTTCGTGAGCAGTTTCCTTATTGGTATGTGGTGCCGGGGCAGTTTCCATTAATTCCTTTAGTTTTTCCTCAAGCATAAGGTATTGCAGTTTTGACTTTAACAATTCATTGGTACCAACAATCAAATCTTCCATATAAGCATGTTGGAAGAAAAAAATCGGAATGTGGAATTTGTCCGCCATGTGGTATATCGTTTCAGGCAGTTCGTGATAAAAGACAGTTTTGATAGCGATTGCGGAAACTTGACGGCGCATAAGCGGTAATAAAGCCTCTCCGATTAGAGAGGGATCATCTTTGGCAAAAAACAGCGAGGTAAGAACAAAGTCTCCTTTGCTGAAAACGTCATAGTTTTTGTTGTAGCTTTCGTATTCTAAAATAACGATGTTTCCCACCTGATTGGAAAGTCCACTTTCTCCGGCTAATAATTGGAAATCATCAAACAGAGTCATAGAGAGTAGTTCGGTTACTGGTATCATGGTATCCTCCTAAAAAACGTATTTTTATGCACGATTCTCAAATAATTATAAAAAAATACATAAAAAATGTAAAAACTAAAAAAATAGTAGCATTTTTTTGTAGAAAAGTAAATAAAAAGACGGTTGAAAGGAGAAAGATGTGCGATTATACTCAATAAGTAAATATGGTAGAGCAAAGGCGCTTAGTTATACGGTTATTCGTATATCTAGGTGCCTTTTTGTATAGAAAGGAAAGTGCAATGAGTAAATTTTTATGTGAAAAATATAAGAATCTGGAGCCCTATGTGCCGGGGGAACAGCCAAAAGATAGGGAATACATAAAATTAAATGCCAATGAAACATCCATGCTTCCATCACCAAGGGTATATGAAGTGTTAAGAAGTGGACGAATGAAGCGACTTGGATTCTATGCAGATCCGGATGCTTTAGAGCTTCGTAATGCAATCGCAGAAAAATATGAGGTAACTGCGGATGAAGTATTTGCCGGAAACGGTTCAGACGAAGTACTTGGAATGATTTTCCTTGCCTTTTTTGATGAACATTCTAAGATAGCATATCCGGATATCAGTTATGGATTTTACAAGGTATTTGCAAAATCATTTGGAATTGACGGAACAGCAATTCCTTTGAAGGAAGATTTTACGGTAGATGTAGATGCCTTTATTGCAAGTGGCAGACATATCATCCTTGCAAATCCCAATGCACCTACCGGATATGTGTTGCCTGTTTCTGAAATAGAGCGAATGGTTGCATCGGATGAAAACAGACTGGTAATTATTGATGAAGCATATGTGGATTATGGAAATGAGACTTGTATTCCTTTGACAAAAAAATATAAGAATCTCATTGTAGTGCATACCATGTCAAAATCAAGAAATTTAGCAGGCGCACACATTGGATATTGTATAGCAGATAAAGAACTTATCAAGGATTTAAATGGAATGAAATATTCCTTTAATCCGTTTAGTTTAAGTGATTTTTCTATTGCCGTTGGAACCGCAGCCATGAAGGACAGTGCTTATTATGAAGAATGTGCAGCCATGATTATAGAAGAAAGAGCGTATTTAAGTGAGGAACTTCGAAAGCTGGGCTTTGAAGTATTAGAGTCTCATACCAATTTTATTTTTGTACATCACCCTGTGATGCATGCCAAGGAGTATCAGGAAAAATTGAAAAATGCAGGAATTCTTACAAGATATTTTCCGCAGGAGAGAATCGATAATTATCTTAGAATTACCATTGGAACCAGAGAAGAGATGGAGGCAGTGGTGGCAGCAACCAGAGATATTTTACAAAAGGCGGCGGCATAGAGATGAAAATACTAATTAGCGATTATCCGGAAGAATTAAATCGAAATCTGGCATATGAAAAAGAGTTGTTTCTCCATCAGCTTCCCATACAAGAAAGTGATATTGAAATATATCCATATAGAAATGAGTCAGAATTTTTGGAGCATGTAAAGGATGCAGATGCACTGTTGACAGCATTTTTACCATTAGGTGAGTCTGTGTTTTCCAAATGTGAAAAGCTCAAATGCATAGGAATTAACGCAACCGGATATGGAACTGTGGACATGAAAGCAGCGGAAAAGTATAACATTGCAGTCTGTCCGGTGTTGGAATATTGCACCAGCGAGGTGGCAGAGCATACACTTGCTTTAATGAGCGCATTGTTTCGTAATTTAAAGACTTATATGGAAAAAGTGGAACAGGAGCATATCTGGTCTTATCAATCGGCAGGTCCAAATCAGCGTATGGCAGGAAAGACCCTTGCGGTTTTTGGGCTTGGAAGAATTGGAAGAGCAGTGGCAAAGCGGGCGCAGGCATTCGATATGAAAGTAATAGGAGTAGATTTATATTTTCCAAAGGAAGAAGCAGAAAAGTTAGGGATTACTTTGGTAGATAAGGAATATGCCCTCACCCATGCAGATGTAATTACCAACCATATGAATCAAACCAAAGAAAATGAACTTTACTTTTCCTGGACGGAATTTGAAAAAATGAAACAAAAACCATTTTTTCTCAATGTAGGAAGGGGAAGTGCAGTGTCTGAGGAGGCATTGGTTCATGCGCTGGATACAGGAAAAATACGGGGAGCCGCTCTGGATGTATTAAAGAGCGAAGCCCCAGAACTGGAAGAAAATCCATTGCTGGGAAGAGAAAATGTAATACTGACTCCTCATGCTGCATTTTATTCTGAGACTTCCATGCAGGAGTTACAGCGAATTACCTGTGAAAATATTATTTTCTTTTTTCGGGGAGAATATGAAAAAATTCAGTTTTTGGCAAATCCAACCGTATTAGAAAGGGTGATGGAAAAATGACACATATGGCAGAAGAAATGAAGAAGCTGACAGAACAGTTAGTGTCTATTGGCAGTGTAAATGGTACTTTTGGAGAAAAAGAAGTAGCACTTTTTATCGAAGGATATTTACGGGAAATTCCTTACTTTAAAGAACATCCTCAACAGGTTATCATACAACCGTTAGAGAAAGACACTCTGAATCGTAGAAATGTGTTTGCTTTGGTAAAGGGAGAGAAAAATCATACAGAGGAAACGATTATTTTTCATGGACATATGGATACAGTAGGAATAGAGGATTATGGCGGACTTAAGGCATATGCATGGAATCCCAAAGAGTTGAAGGAAAAAATGCTTGCCATGGAGTTGCCGGAGGAAGTAAGGAGAGACTTAGAAAGTGATGACTGGATGTGCGGCAGAGGAGCCTGCGACATGAAAAGTGGAGTAGCAGTTTTTATGGTGCTGTTAAAATATTTTTCCAAACATGTGGAAGAACTGTCCGGCAATATTTTATTATCCGTCAATCCGGTAGAAGAAAATTTGCATACTGGCATTATTGAAGGGAGAAAAGTGCTGGAGGAATTGCAGGAAAAAGAAAATCTTCATTATATATTGGCAATTAATAATGATTATACTTGTCCGTTATACGAAGGAGACACCAATCACTATTTGTATACCGGAGCAGTGGGAAAACTGTTGCCAGGTTTTTATGTGCAAGGAAAAGAAACCCATGTGGGACAGTGCTTTGAAGGATTTGATGCCTCTGTAGCAGCTGCAAAACTGGCAGAAAGAATTAGTTTGAATACAGAATTTTGTGACGTATATGAAGGAGAATCCACTTTACCGCCAAGTGTGTTGAAATTAAAGGATTTAAAAGACTTTTATAATGTGCAGACTGCATTTAGTGCGTTGGTGTATTTTAACTATTTTGTACATAACGCTTCCATGGAATCCATTGTGGCAAAGCTTAAACAAGCGGGAGAAGAAGTTTTTGCAGAAATGGAAAATAGTATGAATGAGCAGTATACAAAGTATTGTAAAATTTCCAAAACAGCAGGGAAAGAGCTTCATTACCATAAGAAAGTTTATACCTATGAAGAACTTTATCAGGCTGTAACAGAAAAAAGTCAGAAATAGAGAAAAACAGGGTAATAGAGGACATCGAAGAACTGACGAAGCAAGAGGAAGAAAAAGGAACGGATAAGCGTGAAATTCCAGTTGCTATCATTCGCTATTTGTTAGAAGCATTAGGAGAAAAGCGACCGGTTATGGTACTTTATTTTGCAGCACCGTATTGTCCGCACAATACATTGAAACAGGAAGTAGAAGAAGAACGAAAACTCTACGAGACCATTAGAAAAATAGCGGGGGATGGATATAAGATATTGCAGTTTTTCCCAAGTCTTTCTGATAGCAGTTATTTAAAAATTGATGATGAGATGTCAGGCGTGGAATTGTTATTATCGAATTTTCCGGCATATCATAAGCTTTATCCTGTACCATTAAAGGAAATCAAAAAGTTAAATATTCCGGCGGTAAATTATGGCGTTTATGGAAAAGATGCACATAAATGGACAGAACGGGTATATATGCCCTATTCTTTTGAAACATTGCCAAAGTTAATTATAAAAACAGTGGAACATTTTTTAGAAAGTGAGGAAAAGATATGTTTGTAAAAAATGGAACAGGAGTATTAAAAAAGGTGCTGGTATCCAAACCAGATTATTTAAAGGCAGCGAAAATCAACGAGATTGCGAAAAAGTGGGATTATGAATTGGATATAGAAAAAATGCAAAAGGAACATGAAGCATTTGTAGAGGCATATCGTAACAATGGGGTAGAGGTAGCATTTTTGGATTCCAATGAAGGAAGACCAAATTCCGTATTTGCAAGAGATTTTGGCGGTTGTATAAAAGAGGGATATATTTTAGGAAACTTTAAACTTCCATTGCGCTATCAGGAGCATGATGACTATAAAAAGAGAATGGAAGAACTGGGTGTGCCTATGGTGGCAGAAATAAAAAACGGTCTTTTTGAAGGTGGAGATTTTATGTTCTTAAATGAACATACCATTGCCCTTGGAATGGCTGACCGTACCAATGAAGAGGGATATCTGGAAATGAAACAGCAAGTAGAACCATTGGGATATGAGATAATTCCGGTTCCGTTAAAACGGGAGTATCTTCATTTAGATATGTGTTTTAATTTGGTAGACGACCACCTGGCAGTTGCATATAAGGAAGGAATGCCGGAGGAATTCTTAAAGCGTATCGAAGAAATGGAAATTGAAATCATTTCAGTACCGGAAGAGGCAATTTTTGCACATGGCTGCAATTTACAGGCATTAGGCAATAAGCGTGTTATGTCTTTGAAGCAGAATCAGAGGGTAAATGAACAATTAGCAAAAAAGGGAATGGATGTAATTGAACTTGATATTACAGAGATTTTAAAGGCAGGGGGCGGACCTCATTGTATGGCCTTCCCTTTGCTTCGTGTGTAAAGAAAATTTACAAAAAACAGGAGAAAAAAATGCGTATCGGAAAAGAAAAGGTAACATATTGTTTTGATAAAAATAATCAACCGGCAGAAAAGTGTACACTTCCGGCAAACCTGATATTTGAAACACAGGATGCATTTTCGGGACAGATTACCAAGTCAGAAGATGTCATGGATGGACTAGATTATTCCATTATGAATCCTATTACAGGACCTGTTTTCTTTGAGGGTGCAATGCCGGGGGATGTATTAGAAATTAAGATTAAGAAGATAGAATGTGCAAATAGTGGTTGTGCATTGTGTATTCCAAATGAAGGAGTAATCGGACATCGGGTAGAAGAACCGCGTACCAGAATTTATGATATTTCTAAGAAAAGCGTACAGGTGGCTCCCGGGGTAGAGCTTCCCATTGAACCCATGATAGGAGTAATTGGAGTAGCACCAAAAGAGGGAAAACCGCTTGCTATGATACCGGGAAATCATGGAGGAAATATGGATACGCGCTATATTAAGGAAGGTGCCACATTGTATCTTCCGGTACAGGTAGAAGGTGGACTTTTGTCTATGGGAGATTTTCATGCAGTGCAGGGAGATGGAGAATCCTTTTATACCGGATTAGAGGTAGCAGGGGAAGCCGAAATAGACTTGAGTTTCCGTACTTTTATCCACAACCCCTATTTTTTCTGGGCTAGTAGTAAACAACTTTAAGAAAATGCCCAAAATATAAGGAACTTACTCTTTTGTTATGGTAAAATTAAGGTGTCTAATC
>JAAYPT010000035.1 GCA_012519695.1 Clostridiales bacterium
AAGTATTATACCATTGATTTTTGTTCTAATCAATGATACAATATTAAACAGGCTTTAATAAAGGAGGGTTTCATTTGGCTACATGGCAAATCGTATTGCTGGTAATTGCTATTGTTATGATTTTAGCAATTGTTGGCTTGTATTTTTTAGGTAAAAAAGCAGAAAAAAAGAAATCAGAACAGGATGCACAAATTGCTGCATCAGCACAGACCGTTTCTATGCTGATTATTGACAAGAAAAAAATGCGTTTAAAAGATGCAGGACTCCCGGCAGCAGTGTTAGAGCAAACACCAAAAATGTTAAGACGTTCCAAAATGCCAATCGTAAAGGCAAAGGTTGGTCCTAAAGTAATGACTTTAATCTGTGATGCTCAGATTTATGACAGCATCCCTACTAAAAAAGAAGTAAAAGCCGTTGTGAGCGGTCTTTACATTACTGGAGTAAAGGGACTTCGTGGTTCTAACGAACCAACCCCAAAGAAAAAGAAGTTTTGGGATCGTTTTAAAAAGGAAAAATAATAATTTTTCGCATTTGCGAATAGTAACATGCCCTACGAAACATAACTTCGTGGGGCATGTTTTTTCTACCTCATTTTTTGTACTAACATCATGGGTTTTTAATTGCTTCATAGCAACTTCAATAGAACAGATTTCCTGCTTTATTTTCTTTCTTCCTCCCCTACATCCAGCCATGTGCTTTTAAATATTTATCCGGTATTCTTAATTCCAATTCTTCTTTTAATTCTTCAAAGAAAACATCAAAATTTGCCTCATCCCACCATTTCTGTGAATTATCTAATGCAACTGTTCTATTTCCATATGTTATACAACACCCGAATCTACCTTTATCATAATTGCATCTTATAGGAAAATAATCATATGCTACAAATTCCACACTAAACGCTCTATTATTGACATCATCATAAACATCTAAAACACAAAATTCTTTAACTCTATCCTCTAATTTTTCTCTTGCCATCTTATTAAATTGAATTGCCATTTTTTGTGTATCATTTAATTGCATACCAATATCCTCCATCTTCAAGTTCCTTCTTTTTCTTCTTTTCAAATGTTTCTCCAAATAACGAATAAATCTCAAGTTCCTTCTTAAATAAAGCTCGCCTAAAATCTTTTCCTTTCTCTCGATTATTCATTGCATATTCCATGGCAATATCAAAAGAACATATCTCTACCACATTCCAAAGTACTTCTTCTTTTTCTAACGTAGTCTTGTCCTCTCTAACTTTTCCTTTCTCTGTAAAAAGAATATGATATTTTCCATTCTTGCAAAAAATATACGTTCCTTCAATACTATTGTCACTTCCCTCTTTAAAATTAATTTTTTCCCAGTTAACATTTTTTAATTTATTTAATATTTCCCTTTTTATATATTGTTCTAATTCAATTGTTGATAACATTTCTAATATTCACCTCATTAATTACATTATTGCTTTAAATGGTGGATGTCCTGTTTCCACATTTCTCAGTTGGGAAGGTTTTCTAAATCTTAAACTTGTTTCAAAATTAAAAATTGTCCCTTGTTCACTCATTTCATTCAAAGAAATGTTAATCCATATTGGTACAAATGGTGACTGACATGCCACTAAATTTACAGTCTCCTGTATTGTTAACAATCTATTTCCCACATTTTTTTCGCTCAATGCAACCAATCTCATTTGATTATCAAGACCATTAAATGACTTATCTTTTTCATAAACAGGTATAATTTTAAATCTAAAACTTTTTTCATCTAACTTTTTGTTTCCCATAATTTCAGTTATTGTTACCAAAAGATTATCATAAAAAATAGATTTATTCATTTCTTTCAACTTTATCATATCTTTTCTCCATATTTAGGGCATATTTTTAATTGGATTATTATAAGCATGTTATGATGATGAAATTATCATCTCCTGTACTGCATCTTTAAACCACTCCCAAAAATCTTCATATATTTTCCTTTGTTCATATCCTTCACTTGCAAAATCATGAATAACGAATACTCTTCCAGCTTGCCCTACTTCAAAGCATGCAATATCATCTGAATCATCTCTCCTTGCAAATGGAACAAGTCTTCTATTCGGATATCTTTGTTTCAATCCTTTAATTCTAGTCTCCACTTGCTCTTTGGGCATTATATACCAAACATCATAATCCAACAAATTGAGTTCTAAAATTTTCAAAAAACTCTCTGGATAATCAAATTCTTGATAATATTTTTTTACGCTAAATAATTCCATCCTATCACCTTTTTTATTATTTCCATCTTTTCATTCTCCATTTCCCCATTCTTCCACAGGATTAGCAATACCTGTTTGCAAATTAAAATCAGAATTTACATTATTGCTTTAAATGGGGGATGTCCTGTTTCCACATTTCTCAATTAGGAAGGTTTTCTAAATCTTAAAAGAGTCTGCTCACAGGACGCTTTCGCACCCGAACTGTGTCACTTACCACTAATTTCATCTCCGCGAGGTACATCTGCTTAGCGGAGCGTTTTTTATATCATAGAAACGTCATGTACTTTCACACTTCAATACAACATGGTATTTCCTATGATATAAAAGTGGACGCACCAGATTTTTTTCGCTAATCCATCTGATGATTCCACTTTTTCATTTCTTATAATTATTGAAATACTGTGTTTTGTTATCACCTACTACTTCCATAATTCAGCTCTGTTTTGTAGTATTACCGTGTCTTTTCAATATAAAATCATCAACCATTTTTTCACTTTCTTCACAAAATTCATAATTAGAAACATCTTGATAATTATTATTTATATAATTCAACAGAATAACAGCATTGGCTAATCGTTCATGTGGATTTGTCTTTATATTTTCTCTAACAAACGCAATCCATCCTATATTGAATTCCTTATTATTTTCTCTAAACCATATACTGACACTACTAATATCACTGTATGGTTCAAATGCTATTTTAAATAATATACCATCTTTCGTATAACTAATATCATATTCATTACAAGCTACTACATAACCCTTTTCTATCAAAAAACTACCACTTTCCAAAATCTTTTGTATTTCATTTTCGGATATTTTCATCTTATTCCTCTCATTGTCTCAATAAATCCGCCCTTCGACACTGGCAATGTTCCATCTTCTAATCTTTTTATTTTTTTTCCTACCCTACATCCAGCCATGTGCTTTTAAATATTTATCTGGTATTCTTAATTCCAATTCTTCTTTTAATTCTTCAAAGAAAACATCAAAATTCGCCTCATCCCACCATTTCTGTGAATTATCTAATGCAACTGTTCTATTTCCAAAACATATACTGTATCCCATTCTTCCCATTTCATAATTGAATACTGTTGGAAAATAGTCATATGCACTGAACTCAATTGAAAATGATTTGTGATTCACATCATCCAATAAATCTTTAACAACAAAATCTTTCATTCTATCCTTAAAAAAATCACACATTTCATCTATTATAAAATCTGACATTTCATCGACATTTTTATTTTGCATACCAATAATTTCCTTTCTATTTTAATCTAGTATATTTATACTTATCCTTTAAAAAGTTTCATTATTATTGCACCCTTTCTATATCAACAAATCCATCTAACTATGTATTGACATTTCCCTTATCCTTTCATATTCTTCCAGTGGTATCTTCCCATCAACTTTTTCATCTATTACTTTTAATCCATCAATTCAGCATACAAGAATTGACACGCATCATTTTCCGTGTCAAAAATTTCATTTGTCGTTTTAACACCTCTTTCCAAATAGTAAACCGACCACTTATCACCAATTTTTTCCAAACATAAACACTCATCCTTTTTTCCCTGTCCTGTCAAATTATAAATATAATCTGGAACTCCAGCTTTTTTCAATTCTTTTTCTAAAGTCTCTCTAGTCATTTAATTAATCTCCCTTATATACCTAATTCTTTTAATTTTTTTATATTATATGGCAATTCATACTGAAATCCTCCCCCCCTGTTGAATCTCCCCATGCTGCTATTTCGGCTTGTACAATATTAGGTATTTCTTTAATAGCTACAAATTTTTGATAGGAACAGATTTTTCCGGAATACGAAAAACAGTTTTCTTCCCTATGGTTTAGCACATCCATGGGCATTCTGGAAAATCACCTCACCCCTGAGAACATTCAGAACACCCCAATAGATGAGCTCTTTGAAATCATAAAAGATAAGAGCCACAACAAGCTTACCATGAAATTCTCAGTTACTATGAGACGTTTGATTGTTACCTCCATACAATTCCGGGAATCGGCATGATTGCTGCTGCAACCATTTTAGCTGAAATTAGAGATATACATAGGTTTAAAAATTCATCTGCCTTAGTTGCCTTTGCCGGTATTGATCCAACCGTAAGACAATCCGGCGAATTTAACAGCATACATAACCATATGTCAAAACGAGATTCCCCTTACTTAAGACATGCAATCTACGCCGTATTACGAGATGGTAAGCCTTATGAACCCCCCCCAAATTTTGTTAGTGACTGGTAGTAAGACTGGAATTTAAACCTGCCGATGTGGAGGCTTAGTTGTAATACTCATTTTTAAATTCTCGAACTTTATCACACCACTCATCAAGTAATTGACGAAGTTCTTTTGTATCAACTTCACAACAAGTAGCATAATATTCATCATCATCCTCTATTAACATATCATATATCTTTGTTGTTTTTAAATTTATCTCTGCACAACAAACATTTCCACTTATTTTTTTTGAAATAATTTCTCCTGATAATACTTTGTCAATATCTGATTTAATCCATTCCTCAAATGGTCTTACATCAGAGGACAAAAATGTATTAAGTGTTTCTGCATTTTCACAATCACAAATTATGCTAATATCTTTTTTATCCTTTGTAACTTCATATACTATATATTTTCTTTCAATCATTATTACTCCTTTGGAAACGCTGAAATTATTTTTCCATTATTGTTAATATACATCTGGATTTCTAAACCACTATTTGATACCCCAATGTATGAATTTCTTGATCCCACTACAAATACCTTATTACTATATGCTTCATTAATTGCATCAACCACTTGTTGTGAACTCATATCCTTTAAATAAAATGTCGCCCCCATTTGCAGTCTTTGGTATCATAATCTTTCATGTAATTTACAGACAAATCGTCAAAATTTTCAACACAGTTTGAGGACATCTGAATCTCCCCCCCAAAATTAGGCTCTTACGATATAATTAACATTTATATACAAAAATCCACTCAATGGGCGCTGTCAATTCATCCCAATCATCTACATCTTCCAATTCAAAGCATATTCCTTCTATACCAGGTATTACATATACGTCTCCATCATTTTCATATCCACCAAACTTTTTCGCAACTTCTTGCATAGTTGTTCCGATACCAACAGACTTATAATCACCATAAAATCCTTTTGTAACCCCTATTTGTTCTAATTCTCCATTAACTCCAAACCATAACTTGAAATTTTCCAAGGTATATATACAAAAACCGTCTCCTCTTTCCCATACTTTATAATTATCATCTAAATTAGTAATTACCTCTTCTTTTTTTGAACCAATCAAATAATTACTATGGTTCTATGTCAAGATTTAGTACAAGTTAAAATGAGAAAATTTTCCCCATTTTAACCAGCCAGAAGCTCAGCCTCAGTGTGTGTTCTTTCATATACTCGTTCGAATTCATTTGGTGACATATAG
>JAAYPT010000036.1 GCA_012519695.1 Clostridiales bacterium
GTGAAAAAAAGAGATTAGCGCAGGCCCCCTATTTTACAAAAGATAAGTTAAATGAATCAGAAATGATTATATTGGCTGCGGAGTATCATGTAGAAGTGACACCAAGTTGGCGCGAACCGCTAAAAAAGGATGATTGGCCAGATTATAGTTACTATAAGATAGATGCAACTGAAGGAACAGAAATAGTAGTGACTGTATTAAATTATTGGTTGTTTGATGAGAGAATAGAGTTCAATCAAGCAGCGTGGGAAAAGGCGGAGAAATATGGAATTACCACAGATAATCGTTTGACGGTAGATTGGGTAATGAAAAACCCACGAAAAGCAGCGGAAATCATGGACTCTATGGTAAATAATGGAGATACTTTTCGATATTTAAAAAAGAGAATATATCCGATATATGAAGAAATTACAGGAATACCTATGGAAAAGTATCAGCCATAAGTTAGCGAAAGAGTCCGGCGAGCGGACTCTTTGCTCTAATAGGAACCGTTTATTGACACAATACCACAATTCTTCTTGGTGTTGTCTGAGGTGGAATACTTCTGGTAGTCACAGAGTAGTACACCAGCAAGAAGTTTCCACCGGGGGAACAGTTAAAACGCTGTCCGTTCATGGTAGAAACATCAATACTACGATGCAAAGTAATTCTAAGAGAATTATCAGAAGCTACTAAGTTACGGTTGAAGAAGTTTAACATTACCATTTCATTGCTTTGTATCACAGTGATAAGTTCTGCCTGATATTGCGGTGGAAAAATGAGGGGCATTGGGCGAGTGGCATCATAGAAAGCAGCAATCATCATTCCGGGGCGCAAACGTCTGCTGTCAATGATAAAAGTATTTGCAGAAATAATAATATTTACCGGTCCGTCATTGGTAAGGAGAGAAATCTGCTGAGTGCAGCAGTCATTAGGAGTTTGAGAAATGCTTTGAATAATTCCGGTAACGGGAGCTAAATTTTCATAATTCATATGATATCCTCATATCCACTGAATCTAATCTGTTCAGAGGAGTAATATTATTTCTATATAATATGTAGAAAGGAAAAAAGAGGAACTAAGAAAATGCAGAGATTAAAATACCGTTGTATCAACGAATCAAATCGTAGGTACAACGGTATTTTTATATCATAGAAAACATTGTATTGCGTTAGAGTGCAATGTTTCCTATGATATAAAAACGCTCCGCTAAGGAGGCGCACCTCGCGGAGAGGATATTAGTCGTAAGCGACACCGCTCATGCGCGAAAGAGTCCGATCAGCGGACTCTTTATTCCATATTGAGCAGCCTTTTTACAGCAGGCTGCATTTCTTTATGATTGCGATATTGCAAAATCAAATTGCGTTCTTCTTCTGAAAGAAATAAGTCATCAGAGTTATGTTCATAACCAAATGTGTTTAAAATATTATCAATTTTGTATATTTTACAAAGAACCAGAAGTGTATCAGCGTCTGGCTGTGTCTGTCCACTTTCCCATCCATAGACGGTTTTTGGGGCAACCGGAAGGTTGTTGTCTTCTAATTTTAATACCAAATCATTTACAGAGTAATGATTTAGTTTGCGATAGGTTTTCAAAACTTTAGAAATGTTTGGATTTTTCATGTGTTCACCTCTTTGTTATCATATCTTAATCTAAATTCAACGTCAATAAATTCAATATTATTCTTGCGAATCGGCACAAAGATTTATTGAAATTCTTGAAATAAAAGAATATAATGAGTCATATATTGGAAATTCTTGGAAGAAGAGAAAAAACGGAGGAAAAAGTATGCAAAACCAAGCAACCAGGTGGGTGGCAGAATATATAGAAAAAAATCATATTTCCATAGAAGAAATAGAACAGAAACTGCATATTTCAGGAGAAAAGCTAACAATAGGTACAGAACAGACCTTAAGTGGTGAAGAACTTTTGGAATTGTGTGTATACCTCCGAATAAGACCGGAAGAGATTCCAATGGATTGGAAATGATAGATGATTACTTATATATGTAGAAATAAAAATAAAGAAACAGGGGAAGCATTGCCTTGTACTAACAATATATGCGAAACAAGTACCTGTCCGGTTTGCGGAGGTCGTGCAGACGCAAGTTCGCAAATATATTGGTGTGAAGATTGTAAAACACCATTGTACGAAGAACATTGTGGAATATGTGGGAAAAGGGCAAAGAAATTGTGCACAGATATACGTCCTGTTTTTCCAGAAGAACGTTTGCTGATAGAAATTGTAATAGGAAAACCCTTTGCATTTCAGAAGGATTCTGTATGGAATGGAACAGGTAATCGCTATTATGTCAACGGAAAGAAGATTCCGTTTTCTATCGGAGACTTAAAAAAGGTTGATAGCGATAGTGTGCGCAGTAAGTATCAGGAATTAAAGGAGAAAAATACCTATCAGTATTTTGAAGAATACAAGCAACGTTTTATCAGAGCAAATGGAGCACGTTACGAGAAAATGGTGGAAGAGGCTAACTCTTTTATTCGCAGTAGTGCTGAGAAGTTTCGAGAAATGGATATGTTCATTTCCTTTAGTGGTGGAAAAGATTCCACGGTAACAGCGGATTTAGTCACAAGAGCCTTGAGTAATCCCAAGATTATGCATATTTTCGGAGATACCACACTAGAATTTCCATTTACCTATGAATATGTGGCACGTTTTAAAAAAGAACATCCCAAGACACCCCTGATATCAGCAAGAAATAAAGATAAAGATTTTGAAGAATTGTGTCAGCTCATTGGGCCACCAAGCCGAGTCATGCGCTGGTGTTGCACTGTTTTTAAAACAGGAACCATTCAAAAAAGAATTAAGTCTTTATATCGGGACAAAAGTCATATTTTGACTTTTTATGGGATTCGCAGAAGTGAATCCGCCAGCAGAAGTAAATATGAACGGGAATCCGATAGTCCGAAAATTACCAAACAGCGAATCGTTTCTCCGATTATTGACTGGATGGACTTTGATGTTTGGTTATACCTCCTAACATCCGGAATTGATTTTAATGAGGCATATCGGCTGGGATATGCCAGAGTAGGATGCTGGTGTTGTCCAAATAACAGTGGATGGTCAGAATTTCTATCCAGAATCCATATGCATGAACAGTCAAAACGCTTCCGACAGATGTTGGTAGACTTTGCGAAAAGCATTGGAAAAGAAGACCCGGAGGACTATGTAGACGAAGGGGGATGGAAAGCACGTCAGGGTGGAAATGGTGTGGCATATGCACAGAAGTCAGTGGTGGCATTTAAGCCCTGTGCATTGGAAGAAAATGCATTTAACTATGAACTGCAACGTGCTATTTCCAAGGAATTGTATGAGCTATTTAAGCCCTTTGGCTATTTGAACTTTGATATGGGAAACAGTCGCCTGGGAGAAGTATATGTGCTAAATCGCAAGGGCGAAGTAGTGTTAAAGCTCCAGGGGCGTATCGGTGCAAAAGAATTAAAAGTAACCATTGTAAATCCACACATTGCAGGTGCAAAAGACTTAAAAACCGCAGAAGAGCGTATTAAGTGTCAGATTACAAAGTATCAGATGTGTATGGGATGCCTTGCCTGTGAAAGTGTGTGTAAATACAATGCACTTACTATTAAAGAGGGCAAGGATGGGGTAATCGATTATCGTATTTTAGATGATAAATGCATGCGTTGCGGGGAATGTGTCAACCATTTTTCCGCAGGATGCTATATGCGAAAAGTATTAACAATCAAGAGAAATTAACGGAGTGAGGAACAGTGGCAGGTAAGAATACAGTGCGTTTCCGGGGGCATGAGAGTTTTATTATCCGGGAAGGTTGGTTAAATAAAGGCTTGTTGGAAGTAAGTCAGAATCCAAAACTATTTTTTCATAATTACGGCGCAGACGATTTGGGGGTAGGACCCAATATGGCAAAGGCAATTCGTTATTGGATGCGTTGTAGCAAATTGCTGGATGAAACA
This sequence comes from Clostridiales bacterium, assembly GCA_012519695.1. Lineage (GTDB taxonomy): Bacteria > Bacillota > Clostridia > Lachnospirales > Lachnospiraceae > Petralouisia. Next base: position 3,934 of record JAAYPT010000036.1, read on the forward strand.
AAGAAAACACAAATAGAATTAAGTTCTTTGGGAAAATTGCTGTTAGAGAAAGACCCATATTTTGAAAGCCTCATTTCCTTGTGGATTGTGCATTGTAACATTGCAACAAATACAAAACAGGCAACAGCCTGGGAAATCTTTTTTAACACCTTTGACTATGAAGAATTTACCAGAGAAGAGATGGAAAAAGAACTATTTACACTGGCAATGCGAAAGGCAGATGGAAAAAAGTTTGCAGAAAAATCTCTTCAGGATGACTGCGATGCAATTTTGCGTATGTATTGTAAAAAAGAGGTTGCAGTAACCAATCCGGAAGAAAAAAATGTAAGCCCCTTTGGGGCATTAGGTTTGTTGAAGTGCTCCAATGGAGTATACAGCAAAGTGCAGCCGGACTTGAATCGAATTCCACCGGAAATCGTATTATATCTCATGTGTGACTGTGTGGGAATTGGAAATGGAATAAATATTGATGAATTGTTGCGGATGGAAAAGGGACCGGGAAAGGTTTTGAATCTGAAACGGACAGGACTGGTAGAACTTTTGGAAAAGCTAGAGGCAACAGGAAAAATTACCATGAACCGTACTGCCGGACTGGATATGGTGTATTTGAAAGATACATTAGATAAAAAAAGTGTAATAGAAGATTGTTATAAGTAAGCGACAGAGGAACAAAAATGCAGGTAAAAGAGTTAGTAAAAATAGATAATCGTTTTCAAAAGTCAGTGAATCTGCAATTAGATATTGGAGATATGAAAAAGGTAGAAAGCTACATTCCTACCAGATCATCACTGGTGATTTTAAAACGTTATCTGGAAAATTTACAAGTGAATAACGGCGAGAACGCCACCATTTTAATCGGACCTTATGGAAAGGGAAAGTCCCATCTGTTGCTGGTATTATTAGCATTGTTAGAAGGAAAGTCCAAAGGACTGGAACGAGTGGTAGAGCGAATTGTCAAAGTTGATGAGAATACCGGAATGCTAATAAAAGAAGTATGGAAGAAAAAGAAGCCATATTTGCCTGTACTGGTATCGGCAGGAAGAAGAGACTTAAATCAGACCTTTTTATTTGCACTGCAAGAAACGTTGAAACGAAAAAATCTGACGGAGCTTGTTCCCAAGAGTCATTACAGTGAAGCAGTAAAAATTATAGAAAAGTGGCAGAAGGAATATCCGGCTGTCTACGAGAAATTTAAGCAATTGGTGCAGGAAAAGAAGCAGACCGTAGCAGACATGAAGAGACAGTTGAAAAATATGGACGAGCAGGCATTGAAACTGTTTGAAACATATTATCCAAAGCTTACAGCCGGAAGTGTATTTGCGCCCATGGTACAGAGGGATGCATTGCAGGTTTATCAAGAGATTAATCAGCAACTATCAGAAAAATACGGATATGCCGGAATCATAATCGTATTTGATGAATTCAGCAAATATATGGAGGGGCATGAGAAAGAGAATTTTTCCGGTGATATGAAAACATTGCAGGATATGTGCGAGCTTGCCAATCATGCAGATAATCCAAGGATTTCCGTGATTTTAGTTGCCCACAAAAGTATCCATGAATACGAAAAAGGAATCGACAAGTCTGTAAAAAATGCATTTCGTGGAGTGGAAGGAAGATTAAAAGAAGTTCCTTTTGTAGTAACAGCCCAAAACAGTTATGAGTTGATTGCAGACAGTATACAAAAACGAGAACCGGCATTTACAGAAGCATTTAAAACCTTAAAACGAGACAATGTGGTACAGGAAATGATAGATATTTCCTATGGAATGCCTTGCTTTACTTACCTTTTTCCAAAGAAAGAAGAGTACGAAAAAGTAGTGGTAAAAGGCTGTTTTCCGTTGACACCATTGTGTGCCTATGCGTTGCTTCATATCAGTGAAAAAATTGCCCAGAATGAACGCTCTATTTTTACTTTCCTAACCAGCAAAGAGCAGGGAAGTCTTTCCGGAGTGATGGGAAAAGAGCAACAAATATTTGTAGGAATAGATGCAATTTATGACTATTTTAAACCTTTATTTAAGGAAAGCAATGACCAACCACAGATACATAATGAATGGTTAAAGGCAGACTATGCATTACATAAAGTAACAGAACCATCAGAAAAACAGATAATCAAGGCGATTTCCGTTATTCAGATGCTTCGTCGGGAAGAAGAACTTCCGGTAACAGACGAGGCAATACAGGCAGCACTTGGCATGGAAAAGATTACATATAAAAAGGCTATGCAGCAGTTGTGCAAGCAACAGATTGTGATATATCGCAGTAGCCGAGGCGTATATGCATTTAAAAATAATGTAGGAATAGATATCGAAAAAGAAATAAAAAAGGAAATCAAGAAACAGCCGGATTATTTTCCAATCTGTGAGTTTCTTAAGAAAGTGTCGGAGCTGGAATATGTGTTGCCAAAACAATATAACCAGCAACAGTGTATGACACGATATTTCCGTTATGAATATATGCTGCAGGAAACATTTTTAGAAATGCAGACCACAGACTATTTGTTTGAAGAACAGTTTTCAGACGGAAAGATATTAGCATTGGTTTGCCTGAAAGAAATACGGGAAAAAGAGATTATAGAAAAATGTAAGCAATTTGATAACAGAATCGTGGTAGTGATACCGGACGCAGAGTTTTCCCAACTGCCCAATTTAAGACGGCTTGCGGCAATTGAAGCCTTAAAGAATCAGCCTGATTTTATAGAAGAAAATGTGGTGTTACAGCAGGAACTTGAGTTGTATACCGAGGATGTTGCATTTGAAATTAATGCCGTATTAGAAGAGGATTTTGTGCCGGGAAACGGGATGTGTCAGGTGGTGTATGAAGGCGGAACGGTAGAACGCTTCAAGAGCAGTGTAAAGTTTAACCGCTGTCTGAGTGATATTTGTGACAATTATTATCGATTTTCACCTAAGGTAAATCATGAATTGTTGAATATTCAGCATGTGGCAGGACAATACTTGCGGGCAAGAAATAAAGTGGTTGCGGCTATTTTAGAAGAAAAGGCAGAGCAGTTTGCAGAAGGAACAGCTCCGGAATGCATGGTCTATCGGGCAGCCTTTGTACGAACAGGAATTATGGGAAAGCAAAATCCATTGGATAAGGGCTGTGACAGAGTTCTGGGAGAAATAGAAAACTTTTTTGTCAAATGCAGTGGAGAACGACGAAAATTCTCAGAGTTATACCGGTTGCTTCAAGGGGAAGAATTTGGTGTGCGAAAGGGAATCCTTCCATTATTTATTGCGCAACAGTTGACGATGATGGAAGGTACTCCGGTCATTTATGTGAAGAATAAAGAACTGGAAATTAACGAAGAAACGTTAAATCGTGTCAATGAATTCCCAGAAGAATATGAGCTGTATGTGGAAAAAGAGGGAGCAAAAAAAGACCGGTATTTGAAAGAATTAGAAAAGATTTGGCATATAGGGGATAACGTACATTTTAGAAAGTCTGCCCGCTGGTCTGGAATTTTAGCAGAAATGCAAAAGTGGTATCGGGCACTTCCGCAGTACACCATGACAACAAAGCATTTTCCAATGGAACAGTTGCAATACATAGTGCCACTTCGCAACTTATGGAAGCGGGTAGAAGTAAATCCCCGTGAGGCATTGTTTGAAAAAATCCCGGAAATTACAGGGAAAACCGATTTTGCAGAAGTGACAAAGGTATTGGCTACGGTAAAGCAGGAGTTGGACGGGGCATTGCCAAGGCTTCAAAAGCAGGTGGCAGACTATATTCGAGAAATATACGGTGTGCAGGAAGAAACCAGTCTGAAGGCAAGCCTGGTGGATTGGTATCAGCAGTGGGGAACAAAGGTAAAAAATCGTATTTTTCATACATCGGCTATGAACTTTTTAGGATATGTAGAGCAGTTATCCACCAACGATGAACAGGAGATTGTTTCCCAGATAGCGAAAAAAATATTGGATATTTATATAGAAGACTGGAAGGACGAAACACTGGAAGACTTTCAAAAGGAACTTCGGGAAATTAAGGAAAAAGTAGAAAAGGCAGGGCAAAGTTCCGGCGAAGAAGGCGAAAAAGTCATTATTCTAAGAGATGGAACAGGAAAAGAGATACAAAAGAGTTTTGACACAGAGGTAGAAGAGGACAGTACCAGCAATTACCTGAAAAATATGATTGATGAGGCATTGGAGGAATTCGGAAGTACCTTGGAAACCAACCAAAAAGTAGCAGTTTTAGTAAATGCATTGAAAGAATTATTGCAGTAAGAGGTTAATAGATGAAAGAGTTTATTTATTTTGATAATGCAGCAACTACATATCCAAAATCGGAACGTGTATACAGAGCAATAGAAGAAGCAAACAGGCATCTCGCAGTAAACGCTGGGAGAGGTTCCTATCGTCTGGCTAAAAAAGCCGCTAGTGTTATAGAAGAAACCAGAAAAAATATTTTGAAACTTGCAAAGGCAGAAGAAGTGGCAGAGGTTGTGTTTACACCCTCTGCTACTCTTGCATGTAATCAGGTTTTAGGGGGGCTTTTTTGGAAAAAAGAAAACACAGTATATGTGACACCCTATGAGCACAATGCAGTGATGCGGGTATTGCATTTATTGCAGCAACAGTATGGATTTCAGATAGAAGAACTTGCAATCATACCGGAGACATTGCAATTAGATATGGAAAAAATAAAGTATCAGTTCGGCAAAAGACCGCCAAATGTGGTGGTTATGAGTCAGGTAAGTAATGTTACCGGATATATTGTTCCGTGGGAAGAAATAGCAAGAGAAGCCCAAAAGTATGAGCCGGTTGTTATAATGGATGGTTCCCAAGGCTTTGGACTAGTTCCGGTACAGTTAAAAAATACACCGGTAGACTTTTATATTTTTGCCGGACATAAAACTTTGTATGGACCCTTGGGAGTTGGTGGTTACATCAATAATAGGGGAAAAACCTTAAAACATCTGTTGGCAGGTGGAACAGGAAGTGATTCTTTGAATCTGCAAATGTCAGAAGATACGGCAGGATATGAACCGGGAAGCCATAACATTGTTGCTATTGCAGGGCTGTTAGAGGCAACGAGGGAGATATTAGAAAAAGAAACATCTGTGAAAGAGGAGTTGTTGCAGCAGGGAGAATTAAACAAAGAGAAGTTGCAGCAAGAAAAAATGAAGAAAGACAAGCTGCAATTACAAGAATTGTGGCAGAAAAAGTTCCAACAGGATTTAAGGCGAGAACAGGAACTGCGCCAATACTTAGAAGAAAAACTTAGTAAAATACCGGGTGTTATCCTGTATTTGGGAAAATGTGAACAAGAAAAAGAAAGTATCGTAAAAGAACGTGCAGTCGAGGAAAGAACCGGAATCGTTCCTATGAATATAGAAGGTTATAAGGCAGCAGACGTGGGAATGGTTTTAGACGAAGATTACAACATTGCAGTTCGCACGGGATATCACTGTGCACCGTTGATACATAAATACTTAAAAGATGAGGACTATGCCGGCGTGGTTCGGATAAGCCTTGGAAAATTTAATACAAAAGAAGAAATTGATTATCTCGTAAAAGCAGTGGAAGAGATTGCGATGGGATGGTAAGGAGGAAGAAGGATGAAAGCAATAGAATCATCATTAAAGGGAATTATTGAAGGAGAGCCACATCGTTTGGAGGTTCCATTTTTTCAACGAAAATATGTATGGAAGGAAGAAAACTGGCAAGAATTATTGGAAGCTCTTAGTAACTTTAAGGAAGAAAGGGTATTTTGGGGTTCCATTATTATTAAGAAAATTTCTGAAATGAATCCAACAGATAAATATAGTAGAGGATATATTGTTGATGGACAGCAAAGACTTACAACGATAGCATTGTTGACAAAAGCAATCTATGATACATTGACTGATGAGGAAAATGGGGAAAAAAGAGCTAAAAGAGTTGTTGAGAATTATATATTTTTTCCTCCTGTTTCAACAGCATTATTTGAAGAAGGAGAGTATGAACTTATTATAGAACATTCTAGAGTAGATAAAGAAGAATTTGAAGCAATAATGAAAGCAGGACTCTGTGGAGAAAAAACATTAGATATTGAGTATCGAGAAGATATGTCTGGTGGACAGATACAAAAGTGTTATGCATATTTTAGAAAGAAGTTAAAAGGAATATCTAATGAAGAATTATTACAAATGAATAATTCTTTGTATGGTGATGAAAAAGTATTTGTATATATTTTGCTGGATGAAAATGATATAAATGAGCAAGTTATTTTTGATTCTATAAATCGAGCAGGACAAAAATTATTTTCATCAGATATTATAAAAAATAATTTGTTTAAAAAAATGATGGATTTAAAAATGGAAGCAGATGAAGTAGAAAAATTATGTGATAAATATTGGGATGGAATTTTTTGGACAAATGATGAAGAAGAAAATATATGGGATCAACAAAGACAGTTTGGAAATATTAGAAAAAGTCATTTAGACTTTTTATTATATTGTGTTGCATGCATTGAATGGACAGAAGTTGAGGTAAAAAAGATAAATGAACGTTTGGAACAAGTCTATATGGAACAAACAGCTAATTATTCAATGGATGAAATGAGAAAACTTGTAAAAAAAATAGCAGTATTGGCATTGATATACAAAAGATATATTATGGATTTTGGAAAGGATATTGAAGAAGAGTGTTTTTCAAATGAGGATGTTGTCAAAAGATTATTGCTAATAATGGATAAGTTTAAAATTCAGATGTTTTATCCATATGTATTAAAATTATTGTATGACAAAGTGAATAAATGTGATGTTATGAAGCAGGAGATAGAATGTGATATAGACGATATAGAATTAAAGGAAAAGTGTTTTACCTTAGAGACTTATCTAATGCGTCGAAGGATATGCGGAGTAGGAACTTCTACGTATTCTAAAGAATGCAGTCAAATTTTGAAAAGTAATGTAAAAGCACTTATTGCAAGTATGTCGGATGAAGAGATTGAAGAGGAAGATAAGAAAATATTACAGCAAATTAAGTGTTTAAAGCAAAGTGAAGTACCCAAAATGGTATTGTTTTGTATAGAGTTAACAAAATGGAATAAAAATGATGATATAGGACAGCTTCAATATGGTTACCAGCTTGAGCATATTATGCCACAGAAGTGGGAGGAACATTGGAATTTAAAGGGAGAAGAAAATACGTTTGAGAATAAGGAAAAAAGGAAAAATGCAATTTATGAAATAGGAAATATGTTACTTTTATCACAAAAGTTAAATGGTCAAATACAAAATCGTGAATTTGTAGTTAAAGTAGAAGGAGAAGAAAAAATAGGAAAAGGGGGAAGAAAAAGTAAAAGAGAAGGATATCGTGCCAGAACACAGTTGAAATTGACAAAAGAAATTATTGATAAATATGATGCAGGGGACAAGTTGTGGGATGAAGAGCATATTCAAAAGAGAACTGAGAAAATAGGAAAAGATATTTTGAAGCATTGGAGTGCAAGACAGATTAAATATAGTTAAATAAGGAAAATAATATTAAGAGGCATTCAGGAATGGATGCTTCTCGTATTTTGATATTGTTAGAGGAAAATTTGTTTGAAAGAAAATAGATATATGGTAAAATATGGTTAATACAAGAAAAAATAAAAAAGACCTGTTACCAAGTCTTTAAGATTCTGCACAATGCAACAAAAGGATTTGAATAAATTTTTATTTGAACTTGTAGTGTAATCTCATATGGTAGTAAATCATTTGAGATACTTATAATATACTCATTATTTAGATAACTGTCAAGAACAAAATAATAGAAATCAAGTATAGTGTAAGGAGGATGTAGCTAAAATAACATGCTACCTAATGTCGAAATATGAATAAAGCTGAACTTTTAAAAGAAATAAAAATGACTTACTATGAAATGCAAGAATATCTGCTACAAAAGTATGGAACAGCTATTTGTGATTATTTTGTAACCACAGAATGTAGAAGTAAAAGCAAAAAAGTTGGACGTACTTCTGAAGGATTATATTGTCATCATATGGATGAAGATAAGGGAGGAAATTTGTCTAATCCTCCACAAGCGCGTATGCAACCTTTTGAATGGCAGAAAAAAGAACGTTTAGTTTATTGTAATGCACTTGAACATTTAGTTCTACATATGAAAATTTGCATATTGAGACAAAATCGCAAATTTAAAGAGCCATATGATATTGATAGTTTCTTTACAACAGGTGGTGTTTATATGATTTGCCATGAAATAAATGATATGTTTATAAATGACGGAACATCTGTCAGATGGAAAAAAAGATGTTTTGAAGAATTTAAAGAAAACTATACTGATTATATTCAAATTATAAAAGCACTTGTTTTATACGTAGAGAAGTCTTATAAGGGCGAAAAAAGTGCTGATATTTTTTTGAAACAGGGTTCCTATGTGCATTTTTCGGATTGTGATTGTGAAATTCTAAAACTTTCCCCAAAGAAAGATGCTATTCTTCTCAGATTACCAAATGGCGATGAAAAATATTTCAGTTCTGCGGTTGCTTTAAATCAATTAACATATGCGGATAACATAGACAGAAATTTGAGATATATGGCTTCAGGATATGACGTTTTTTATGAACAAATATATAATGATTTATTAAAGTGTCAAATAACCGATATAATTGGTGAATATTCAGAAGCTTTTCACGTTGATTTTTCAACGGAAAAATTTCTTTGGGGTTCAGAAGCTATTAATGCAATTAAAAAGTAACCTTATTTTTAATATCCTTTTTCTGCATAGTGATTTGCAAAGTATATTCTAATAGAGTTTTTCTTTGATAACCAACCCTATTTGGCATTCTTCCCCTCATATGATAATATATAACTATTATCGGAGGAAAAAACGTGAATAATACAATCCAATACTACCAGCAAAATGCAGAGCAATTTTCCCGAGAAACTCGTTCCGTTGACTTCTCGCAAAACCAGGACAAATTTATGAGTAAGTTAAAAAAGAACGACACCATTTTGGATTTTGGCTGTGGCTCGGGAAGAGATACAAAGTGTTTTTTAGAACATGGTTTTCAGGTAGAGGCAATAGATGGTTCAGAGGAACTATGCAGGCTTGCCGGTGAATTTACCGGAATTAAGGTAAAACATTTACTGTTTCAGGAATTAGCAGAAAAAAATAAATACGATGGGATATGGGCGTGTTCGTCCATTTTGCATTTGCCTAAACAAGAATTGATAGAAGTAATACAAAAAATGTCACTGGCACTGAAAAGCAAGGGGATTATTTATACTTCTTTTAAATACGGAACTTTTGAGGGAGAAAGAAACGGAAGATATTTCACAGATATGACGGAAGGTTCTTTTGAAGAAATCTTACAAGCCACAAAAGAGTTACAGATAGAAGAACAGTGGATTACATCGGATGTACGACCGGAAAGAGGGAATGAAAAATGGCTCAACTTGATTCTGCGAAAAATGTAAAAGTTGATAATATACCAATCGAAGCCACAGATGTCATGACTGGAGACAAGGACAGAAGACGTTTCTTATATTACCAGTTAAAAATAAGCATTCTGAAAGCAAAACAAATAGATATTATTGTTTCATTTCTTATGGAATCAGGGGTAAGAATGTTACTGAAGGATTTTAAGGATGCTTTGAATCGTGGTGTTCGGATACGGATTCTTACCGGAAACTATTTGGGAATTACCCAGCCGTCAGCACTGTACCTGATAAAAAAGGAACTTGGAAATCGTGTGGATTTGCGCTTTTATAATGAAAAAGCGCGTTCTTTTCATCCAAAGTCCTATATATTTCATTTTGATAATGCAAGTGAAATATATATAGGTTCTTCTAATATTTCCAAAAGTGCGCTAACATCTGGTATCGAGTGGAATTATCGCTTTAGTAGTTTGACGGATGAGAAGAATTATCGGCTGTTTTATGAAACATTTGTAGATTTGTTTGAACATCATTCCATTATCATAGACGATGCGGAGTTGAAAAGATATTCCAAGAACTGGCATAAGCCGGCGGTGGCGAAAGACCTTGCCAAATACGATAACCCGCAGGACGAGGAAGATACAAAGGTAGAAGTACTATTTCAGCCAAGAGGTGCGCAAATAGAGGCTTTGTATGCACTTGAGGACAGCAGGGCAGAAGGCGCAACGCGTGGACTGGTACAAGTTGCTACCGGTATAGGAAAAACCTATCTTGCAGCGTTTGATTCAGCAAAATATAAAAGAGTATTGTTTGTTGCGCATAGAGAGGAAATATTAAAGCAGGCAGCAATATCTTTTCAAAATGTCAGACATTCTGAGGATTATGGATTCTTTTATGGAAAACAAAAGACAGTGGACAAGTCGGTGATTTTTGCTTCTGTTTCAACTCTTGGAAGAGAGGAATACCTGTCAGAGGAATATTTTTCACCGGAGTATTTTGATTATATCGTAATCGATGATGAGCGCGTTATAATAAGGACAAAGTTAGAGAAACCCAGTAAAATCAAGGGGTTAGCACTAATTTAGTCCTTATTTTTATACCAATTTAATCGGCAAGGATAAGGCAGCGCTGACAAATCAA
>JAAYPT010000037.1 GCA_012519695.1 Clostridiales bacterium
AACACATCAAACACCTCAATATACTGAAAATAAAGAAAAAGGATATAAGTTTTTATCTTCAAAAGATGTTATGTCACAGAAAATAGATTGGGCAGACATAAAGTATATTCCGGCAGAATTACATGAGAAACTTTATGCAACAATTAAGCCACAGAAAAATGATATTTTGATGTCAAAAAATGGTGTTAATTATGGTGTTGCTGCGGTAAATGATACAGATGAAATATTTGATATTTATGTAAGTCTTGCCCTATTAAGACCAAAGAAAATAATTGATCCAGTTTTCTTTAGGTGTGTAATAAATAATCCTGAAACAAAGAGACAGTTTGATTCTAGTATAAAAGGGATTGGGGTTCCCAATTTACATCTAGGTGAGATAAAAAAAACTAAGATATTTCTACCACCAATGGAGCTTCAAAGGGAATTTGTGACATTTGTCCACCAAGTCGACAAATCAAAATTTATGTATCGAACTGAAAATGAAAAATAGAGATAAGCTTTGCTGTTTTAAAAGAATTTTTGGTAGAATTTATTTTTTTTACGATTAGTGATAATATGAGTATATTCAGTAGATAATATTTCACAAAAAAATTTGATAACTTTAAAAAGATTACACCAGCGTTGGTTGTGGTGGCATTATTGACGAGAATGATATTAACGTATGTTCCACAACCATAACTGTTAGAATTATATAATAATGAGCCAGAGTTGTTTAGTTAAACTGAGTATTATATGTATGGGAGGTTGCCGATGACCAACTTTGATTTTTTGAAACAGGAACCAAAATTCAATAGTTTTTCAGATGTAGCAATAGCCGCGGAGAAAATCCTTAAGATTGACAAGGAATCCAGTGTGATTAACTGTCGTCGAGCAATGGAGTTTGCAATCAAGTGGATGTATTCCGTGGATAAATCATTGGAGATGCCATATCAGGATAAGCTTGTGAGTCTTATGAGCACAGAGGATTTCCATGATCTTGTGGATGATGCTTTGTGGAAACGTCTGGATTTGATTCGAAAGATTGGCAATAGAGCTGCACATAATGGTAGAAAGATTACAAATGATGAAGCAATTCTTTGCTTACAGAATTTGTTTATTTTTATGGATTATGTGTCATATTGTTATTCTGATTTCTATGAAGAGAGACAGTACGATGTAAATCTGTTAAACGAAACTCATGAAGAGCCTTCGGTAGTTAAATCTTCAGACGATGATGTGGATTTGCAGGCACTAATTGCTGAAAATAAAGCTCTTAAGGAAGAATTGACTGCTAAGCGTGCGGAACAGCAGCAGACCTATGTTCCAAAGCCTCTTGATTTATCGGAGTATAAGACAAGAAAAATCTATATTGATTCTATGCTGTTGGATGCTGGATGGACAGAAGGAAAAGATTGGATTAATGAAGTTGAAATTCCTGGAATGCCTAACAAATCAGAAGTGGGCTTTGCAGATTATGTTCTTTATGATGACAGTCATAGACCTCTTGCAGTAGTTGAAGCTAAGAGGACTTGTGTGGATGTTGCAAAGGGCAGACAGCAGGCAAACCTCTATGCAGATTTAATAGAAGAAAAATACAAGAGAAGACCAGTGGTTTTTCTTACTAATGGTTTTGAAACGAGAATTATAGATAATCAGTATCCTGAGAGAAAGGTTGCGGTTATTTATTCAAAGAGAGATTTGGAGAAGCTTTTTAATCTTCAAAAAATGAAGACAAGTCTAGGGCACATTTCTGTAGATAAGAATATTGCAGGTCGTTATTATCAGGAAGGTGCAATTAAGGCAGTATGTGATGCATTTGGCAATCGTAACCGCAGAAAGGCGCTTCTTGTAATGGCGACTGGTTCCGGTAAAACAAGAACTGTAATTGCATTATGCAAGGTTCTGTTGGATGCTGGATGGATTAAAAATATATTGTTCTTGGCGGATCGTAATTCGCTGGTTACACAGGCAAAAAGAAACTTTGCCAATCTTTTGCCTGATTTGTCATGCTCAAATCTTGTAGAGGAGAAAGACAATTACACGGCACACTGTATTTTTTCTACCTATCAGACTATGATGAACTGTATTGATTCAGTTAAGGATGATAATGGAAAGTTATTTACTTGTGGACATTTTGACCTCGTAATCTGTGATGAAGCACATAGATCCATTTACAATAAGTATAGGGATATTTTTAATTATTTTGACGCGCCGTTGGTAGGTCTTACAGCAACGCCGAAGGATGAGATTGATAAGAATACTTATGGAATATTTGATTTGGAAAATGGCGTGCCTACATATGGATATGAACTTGCGCAGGCTGTAAAGGATGGTTATCTTGTAGATTTTACAACTGTTGAAACTAAGCTGAAATTCATCGAAGAAGGCATCGCATATGATGAATTGTCGGAGGAAGACAAGGCCGCATATGAAGAGACTTTTGAATTTGAAGATGGTGAACTGCCAGAGAGAATAGATTCTTCTGCTTTGAATACATGGATATTTAACGAGGACACCATTAAGCAGGTTCTTCATGTGCTTATGAGGGATGGACTTAAAGTGGATTATGGTCAGAAAGTCGGTAAGACAATTATTTTTGCCAAGAATCATGATCATGCGGAGAAGATCCTGGAAGTATTCAATAAGCAGTACCCAGAGCTTAGCAAGAATGGACAGCCTTTTGCTAAAGTAATTGATAACTATATGACCTATGCGCAAAGTGCAATTGATGAGTTTTCCGATTCTAAGAAAATGCCTCAGATTGCAATATCTGTAGATATGCTTGATACAGGTATTGATGTACCGGAAGTATTGAATCTTGTATTTTTCAAGAAGGTTATGAGTAAAGCAAAGTTCTGGCAGATGATTGGTCGTGGAACCAGACTTTGTCCTGGACTTATGGATGGAGAAGATAAAGACAAGTTCTACATTTTTGATTTCTGTGGTAATTTTGAATTTTTTCGTATGAATCAAGGAAGGCCAACAGCAAATATGATTGCTTTACAAGGAGCTATCTTCTCACTTGAATTTGAAATTGCATATAAGCTTCAGAGTATTGAATATCAGATAGATAGACTTATTGCATATAGGAATAAGCTTGTTGAGATGATGGTGGGAAAGGTGCAGGAACTGAACCGTGAAAACTTTGCAGTAAGGCAGCATTTGAGGTATGTAGATACTTATTCAGTTGAACGAAACTATCAATCAATCACATTTGAAGATACATTGATGGTTCGTGAAGAATTAGCACCGCTTATTATACCTGATGGAGATGAAGCAAGCGCGGTTCGTTTCGATGCTTTGATGTATGGAATGGAATTAGCGTATCTTGCTGGTAAGGGATACGGCCGCCATAGGAGCGACCTTTTTAAGAAGGTTGAAGGTATTGCAAGTGTTGCAAATATTCCTGAAATTCAAGTACAGTCAGAACTTATAAATAAGATTCTTCATACTGACTATGTAGATAATGCTGGAATTGATGAATTTGAGTATATCAGGGTAAATCTTCGTAATCTTATGAAGTATTTGCCTAAGGGAATTATAAAATACGATACAGACTTTACTGATGAAATTTTGTCTACAGAGTGGAATGAATCTGAACTTGAGAATGATGAATTGAAAAATTACAAGGCCAAGGCAGAGTTCTATGTTCGTCAGCATCAGGACAATATTGCAATCGCAAAATTAAAGACAAATCAGCCGTTGACTGAGGTGGATATAGAAAATCTTGAACAGATTCTTTGGAATGAAGTTGGGTCCAGGGATGACTATGAAAAAGAATATGGACATAAACCACTGGGCGAGTTTGTACGTGAAATAGTAGGACTTGATATGAATGCCGCAAAGGAAGCGTTCTCGGAGTTTTTGAACGATACAAATCTTGATAGCAGACAGATATATTTTGTGAATCAGATCGTTGAGTACATTGTACATAACGGTATGATGAAAGATTTGTCTGTACTTCAAGAGTCACCATTTACTGATAAGGGTAGTGTAGTAGAGATATTTACTGACCTAACGGTGTGGATGGAAATCAGAAAGGTTATTGATCAGATTAATGCTAATGCGGCAGCGTAAGTACTTTTAAATTAAATGATGAGCTGTAAGCAGAACGATATTGAGATATTTGTCAATGCGTGAAGGGATAGCCAAAGTAAATAAATAGTATAAAGAAATCATCTTCATGTGATAAAAATCCTTTAAATACAAGGAAATACGATGATTTAAGGAGTTATAAGAAAATGATAAAAGTACTTTTCATCTGCCACGGCATGAGTTTCCGTTCTTGTTAAATTTCCTTATTTTATGAAGGCTTTTGCATAGCAGGGCAAGATTTTACAACAGTTTTACAACTTTTGAAAGATGTTCCGATATGATAGCAAATTTGAAAATACAAGTTATATATGTAGGAGATTAAACTATGTCAAAGAAAACGTTAGATGAAACACAAGAGTTAAAAGTTTTAATCTCACAGCTAAAAGGCTTCTGTGAGACTATTCAAGATATATTACATGATAAAGATACATCCGAAATAGGAAGATATTCTTGTTTTTGTGATATGGCTCATATATATAACGACTTTGTGGAGAGAGCAAAAGCGTTATTTTATGTTCAGACCATGTTTTATACTTTTGATTTAGATAAAATGCCTAGTTGGGGAGATTCTACTTGGCCTATACAAAAGAAAATTTTAGAGCAGGTTTTAGTATGTGCAAAAATGCTTTGTTCAAGTTTGGAAGCTAACATCGATTTTGCAAATGATGAATTTGATAATCTTGAAAATTTTATTTATTCTCGTTTAAGAACGGTTATTTTTGATAAACCGCAAAAAGAGATTGAAGTTCAAAATGCCATTGAGGCATTATTATTGGGACGTGGATTAAATAAAGGCATAGATTATGATAGAGAATCGGGGAAATTTGAATTTTCAGGAAAAGAATATATTCCAGATTTTATTATTCCTAAATTATCATTATGCATTGAAGTGAAACTTTTGCGTGAAAATAGAAAATCCAAAGTTATCGAAGAAATAAGTGCGGATATTACAGCGTATAGTAAACAATACCAACGGCAATTATTTATTGTATATGATTTGGGATGTATTCAAAATGAGGAAGAATTTAAACGTGATATTGAAAACGCAGGAAATGTTAAAGTGATTATTGTAAAACATTAGTATTTTTTTATACTTTTTCGATTGAAGAATTCGGTAAAGGAAATACCTATAAACTATTGGGGCTATAGAAGGAGATGTGTTAAAGTGAGTTTCTACTCAGAAGCAAAAGAAATAGTTAATGATGTGCAAAAATTCGGAAAGGACAATATAGAAGCTAAAAAGATTGTGGACTTATTAAAAATAGTATCCTTTTTAATAGTCTGTGCAACTTTTATAGTACAATATTGGAAATTTATGTTTGGTATTAACGTGGAAGTGCTCCCAACATTTCCAATATTTTTGAATCAATTTCTTGATGAATATACATATATACTTTTCTTGGGATTAATTATTTATAAAGTTGTAGGATATGCAATCTTAAGCTATTTGGTAATCAGCATAGAAACCAAATTTAATATAAAATTATTTCCTGCTCTTAACACAGCAGAAGATACTTTTGAAATAGGTACGCTGTTCATTTTATTATTAAAGTTAAGCAATAATTTATTTTTATGTATTCACGGTGTAGATGTGATAAAAAGTGCAGATAAAAAAATATATTTTCTATATTTCATATGTTGTTTTTGCCTGTTTGTTAAATGGTTATATATAAAAAATAAAAATTATTGGTATTTTGCTGATATTCGATACACACCGTTTTTTGATTGTAATGGCAAGCGGATTGCTCAGAATGATAGGGTTATATATTATGGGAGATTATATAGCATACATTTACTAGATGTGGAAGAACATTCAGTATTTATAGAAGAGAAAAGGGAATACAGAAAAAAGGAATGGTATTTATCAAAATCTAATAGTGGAATAAATCGTAAAGAAATTTTATTAGAAGATGCTGTACGTGATGAAAAAGGAAAAATCAAAGTTTATGAATACGGTATGGGAGAAAAAGGGAAATTATGATATATAAGCAGTCCGTTCAGTGGCGTGCGGAGCGAAAGACACTGAGTCGGACTAGCCTTGTAGGAGTGGCAAAAGCCACGATTGCTTTAGCCTCTAGTATCTAACAGGGGGCACAAATTTGACAGGAAACAGTAATCAAAAATTTGCAAACGCTGATTTTATAAGGCTTTGAGCCACTTGACAGGACAAAAAAAGCAATGTGACATTTTGACAATTTGTCGTATCAATTATTTACTGACATATACAGTTGAAAAACACTGGACTTTACATTGGAAAAAGTATTTCTAGCATATCTGCGAGAAGTATAATAAGATTTATAAGGTTGAAATGCCGATGATTAAAGCTCATGTATGCCAACATACTTTTTGTTCTAATATGGCAAAATCGGGTATGAATTCGAAGACGCTGCAAAAGATAATGTGGCACTCGGATATAGGCGTTACATTGAATACCTACACACATCTTGATTTTGATGATATTCAGAAAGAAATGAAAGAAGTATGTAGTGGGTAAGTTGTAAAGTTGCAAAATAAGGCTGGCTTTACAACGTATTTTACAATTTTTGAACGCTAAAACATGAGAAATTATAAAAAGTTATGTGAAACCACAAAATCAATGAAGCCCACAAAAGCCTTTAAATACAAGGAAAAGCAAAGATTTAAGGAGTTATAAGAAAATGATAAAAATCCTTTTCATCTGCCATGGCAGTATTTTCCGAAAACGCTGAAAACCTTGAATTTATAGTATGTTTTGGACTCTGAGGGAGCAATTTACTAAGAATTTACTAAGAACAGAAAATTAGTAAGAAATCCCTAGCACGAATTTAGAAATGAATATGAAACTTAGGACTTTATTAGTTGTGAAAAACAATTAGTAGAGTCCTTTTTATTTTCAAAAAAGGAGGTTCAGAACATGAACAATACAGCGTTAGGCGCAGAGAAAATTATTTTTATTAGCGAAGCACATGAGAAATTCTACTATGAGAAATTGAAAGAGGTGAGGTATCAGGATGTGTACCACAAGGCACTTTGTTATTGTCTTGGTATTAGCGATGATACCAGAAGAAATGCAAATCGCATTTATGATTTTAAGACAGGCTGTGTAAAGACAGAATGTTTACATGAAGGCTGGCAGACCAGCGGAAGCGTGAAAGTAGTCAGAATGGCGTTTAATCTGTACTGCAACGGTACACCAAGTGTTGACGATTACAAGGACGCAGAGGAGCAGATCAATGAGTGTAGGCAGTATACGGTGGAAGAATTGTTCTGCTGTGCCTACGCACCGTATTTTTGGCAGGCGATACAAATCCGGTATCCGGAATATGCAACCTATAACCGGAAACTGTATGCCTTGTTTGGAGGAGCAGATTGATGTTAAAAGTTCGATTGATGGGAACAAAGAATGATATTAAATGGTTTGGGAAGATTTTGCAGAGAAATCCCAAGATTGAGGTAACAGAGTTTTCAGATTTATACCCGAATAAAGGAACAAAGAAATTCCACAGGGCTTATGTGGAAGTCAGAAAAAGCAACGTAAAAGAAAATGAGTAGAAAGCAAAGGAGAATTTATCATGTGTAGAGTTATTGCAATCGCAAATCAGAAAGGTGGAGTCGGAAAGACCACCACAACAAGCAATTTAGGAATTGGACTGGCAAAACAGGGGAAAAAGGTACTTTTGATTGATGCCGATGCACAGGGCAGTCTTACCGCAAGTTTGGGGTACACAGAGCCGGACGCAATCGAGATCACATTGGCATCGGTCATGGGCAGTCTGATTAAGGACGAGGAAGTTGAGCCTATGGATGGTATTTTACACCATGAGGAAGGAATAGACCTTATGCCGGGAAATATTGAGCTTTCCGGTCTGGAGGTTTCCCTTGTGAATGTCATGAGCCGGGAGCGTATCATGCAGGAGTACATAAGCATGGTGCGGGATTATTACGATTACATCTTAATTGACTGTATGCCTTCACTTGGAATGATTACCATAAATGCCTTTGCCTGTGCCGACAGTATTTTGATTCCTGTGCAAGCGGCATATCTGCCAGTAAAAGGCTTACAGCAGCTTATCAAGACCATTGGCAAGGTAAAGCGTCAGATTAACCCAAAACTGGAGATAGAGGGCATTTTATTGACGATGGTGGACAGCAGGACGAATTATGCAAGGGACATCAGTGCCATGCTGAAGGAAGCCTATGGAAGCCGGGTAAAGATATTTACCAATATTATCCCGATTTCGGTAAGGGCGGCGGAGATTTCTGCGGAAGGAGTCAGCATTTATAAGCATGATCCAAAGGGAAAGGTGGCATCTGCCTACAATTCTTTGACAGAGGAGGTGCTTGCAAATGAGCAGTAATACAAAGACAGGAAGCGCATCTAAAATCAAAATGGAGAGT
>JAAYPT010000038.1 GCA_012519695.1 Clostridiales bacterium
ATGCCCCCCTTGTGGGAACATATCCACCGGCTGCACCTTCTTCACCTCATATCCCTGTTCACACAGATACTTCAAGTCTCGTGCCAGTGTAGCAGAATCACAGCTTACATATACCACACGTTCCGGCTTCATTTTCAAGATGGTTTCCAAACATTTTTCATCACAGCCCTTGCGTGGTGGGTCTACTACGATTACATCCGGATGCAGCATATCCTCCGGCTTTCCTTCTTCCAGACATTCCTTACGTTCCTTTACGTTTTCTTTGCTATCTGCGCACTCTGCCCCCAGCTTGCCTTTTGCCATTCCCTTCTCATAGAAATCCGGCAGCACTTCCTCTGCCTTTCCTACGAAAAATGTTACATTCTCAATACCGTTTATTTTGGCATTATTCTTGGCATCTGCAATAGCCGCCGGTACAATTTCCACACCATATACCTGCTTTGCCTTTTGCGCCAAAAACAGAGAAATTGTTCCAATTCCGCAATACAAATCCCAAACGGTTTCTTTTCCGGTAAGTCCTGCGTACTCTAATGCTGTACCGTAGAGTTTTTCTGTCTGTATCGGATTGACCTGATAAAAAGAAAGTGGCGATATCTGATATTGAATGTCACCAATATAATCTGTGATATAATCCTGTCCCCAAAGGGATATGATTTGTTCTCCCAAAATGACATTGGTGTTTTTCTCATTTACATTCAAGGTAATGCTGGTCATCCCCTGAATTGCAGTCAACTGCTCTACCAACTGCTCTGCATGCGGCAGTTTCTTTCCATTTACCACAAGACAGACCATAATCTCCTTGGTGGTAAAACCAAAACGGATCAGCACATGGCGCACCAGACCTTTTCCGGTAGTTTCATCATAGGCTGAAATATGATATTTTTCCATAAAAGAAATCACAATATCCAGAATCTTCTCATTAATCTCTACACCAAGATAACACTTACGATTCGGTATAATATTGTGACTGCGGCTGGCATAAAAGCCCGTTATAATTTTTCCATTTTTATCTGTTCCGATAGGAAACTGTGCCTTATTCCGATAAAAATATGGCTCTTCCATGCCAATCACCGGATTTACTGTAAGACCATCGCCGCTGCCATCTGCTTCTTTTACAGCAAAACCACCGATTCTTTTCAGATTATTGCGTACTTTATTTTCTTTGAACTCTAACTGTTTCTGGTACGCTACTGCCTGAATCTGACAACCTCCGCACTGGCGATGATATTCACATTTCGGCTCTACACGGTAAGGGGATGGAATCAGTATTTCCATCATTCTGGCATAACCGTAGTGTTTCTTCATTTTCATGATTTTTACACGAACACGGTCACCTAGCACAGCATCTTTTACAAAAAGAGTCACTCCTTCTGCCTTTCCAATGCCTTCTCCATCCACTCCCATATCTTCAATGGTAAGTTCCAGTTCCATATCTTTTTTTAATATATTTTCACTCTTATTTTTTCCTGACATACGCGCTTCCTAATCACTGGTTCTTCGCAAATTAGACTCAAACATACGATTGTAGCCCACCCAGTCTGTATTTCCTTCTGGGACTGCTGCAAATATTTCTTTTATTGTTTCCATTTTTGCATCTGTATTATCTGCAAAACTCAATGCTACCGCCTCTGCAAGTGCCGGTTTTTTCGGAGAACCATACTCCAATTCTCCATGATGTGCCAAAATACAGTGCTTCAGTTCATTTGCCAAACGTGGTGGAAATCCCGGAATCGTGCGAATACGCTCTCCTACCATTTCTGCACCAATCATAATGTGACCTAACAACTGACCTTCATCGGTATAATCATTTGCCGGGAATACAGAAAGCTCCTCTAATTTTCCAATATCATGGAAAATAGCTGCTGCAAGCAACAAGTCTTTGTTCAGTATTGGATAATTCTGCGTATAATAATTACACAGTTTTGTAACACCCAAAGTATGCTCTAACAATCCGCCTACAAATCCATGGTGTACGCTTTTGGCTGCACTATGAAACTTAAATCGCTTTTCAAAGTCTTTATCTTCTATAAAAAAGCTGGACAGTAATTGTTTCAAGTAAGGATTCTTCATTCCCTGTATAAATCCCACCAGCTCTGTATACATTTCATCGATATTTTTATCACTAACAGGAAGATAATCCTTTGGCTCATATTCTCCTTCCTGTACCTTGCGCACACGCTTTACATTTAACTGTAAAGCTCCCTGAAAGCTTGTTACATCTCCTACCACATCGATATAATCTAATGCTTCAAATTCATCAATTCCCTGTGAATTTGGGTCCCATATTTTTGCATCTAATGTTCCTGTTTTATCCTGCAAAATCAAGGATTCATATGCCTTCCCTGCTTTGGTTAGTGCAGTCTGTTTCGCCTTGCACAAGTAAATCTCTCCAACACGTTCGCCCTCTCGCAGGGTTTCAATATATTTCATAATTTGCTCCTTCTACTTTTATCTCTTTTTCTAATTCTAACACAATCCTACTGCAAAACTCCAACTCCTGCATTACACTCAAGTTCTACATATTCCTCTGCATTTTGGCGTTTCAGCGTAATTTTCACTGCATCCCCCGGATTCAATCCCAGCAACAACTGATTGTACTGCTCTACCGAGGTGATTTCCTCACCATTCATTTTTACAATAACATCTGCTTCCTGTAATCCGGCTGCCATCGCAGGAGAATCCAGCTCAACACCTTTCACATATACGCCCTTTGGTATACTATAAGTCTCAGAAATATCATCTGTTACGGTACTGATACGAAGTCCCAGATACGGAATATCCTTGTTATTTGAAAGATCTTCAATCACCTGCTTCAACTCGGAAATAGAGATTGCTGTAATGGTATTACGGTCTCCCTGATTACTATAATCTTTAAGTACCAGTCCCACAATCTCACCGGACAGATTCAATAGCACACCACCACCATTTTCACTTCCTACCATATCCGTGGTAAAAATCGTATAATTATTATCAATGGTTGTTACCTTATTCTGAGTGGAGGTAATGGTTCCGCACATAATAGAATCACTTGAGCCCAATGGATTTCCAATGGCAATTACCACGGTTCCCTGAGACATTACCAGGGAATTTCCAAGTGTTGCCACTGCAATCCGACTCATCGTATCTTCGGAAATATCTGCCAATGCCACACTAATTACTGCAACTCCTGTGTTTCCATCATATTTTTTCAAAGTTGCAGGAACCGTTACCTTATCACAAAATGTAATAGATATGGACTGGGCATCTGCAATTACTTTTCTTTCTGTTAAAATCAATAACTCCTGTCCATTATTTCCAATAATAATACCAGATGCCTGATTTTGACTTTCATACGGAGTATTGAACCAATCAGTTCCACTGGTAACTCCTGTTACCATAACTACAGACTTATCTGCCTGTTTTCCGATGGCATAAAGCTCCTTTTGCAGATTTTGATATCCATCTACTCCCAGTTCTTCCTGCACATATACGGGCTCTTGCGTTTCTTCTTCATTCTGTCCCTGTGATGTTTGCTCCTCATCCTTTGGTTCTTCATCCTTTGGGATTGTAATGGTCTGATCCTTTTTCGGCTGTGTCCATTCCTCAATATGCGGTTTTAAGCATACAAAAGCAAGACATGCCACCGCACCAAATACAATGGCGCACAAAATATCGTATGCCAGATGGATCAGCATACGCTTCTTGTTAATTGGTTTATCTTTTATTTTTTCCTTAATAAAAGAAAATTCCTCATCATCCTGTTTCATAACGAGTTCTCCTCTAGTAAAACCACTTTAAACTTAACCATTTTAGACTCAAAAATGCCTTGCATTTTTTCGTTAACATATCCACTCCTTCGGAGCTTACAGTTTTTGCTTCGCAAAAGCTGTGAAACTATTTCATAGTTTCTGATATGTTACATTATACGTTCTTCTTTCCATTGTTGCAAGATTTTTATTTTTACGGTAAAATGTATTAAATAGGCGGATTCTCTGCTTATTTACCAGTAATCTTACAACTTTTTAATATAAGGACTTAAAATTATGAATGAAAAAGTATTAAAAACATTAGAATATAATAAAATTATTGATCTGCTGACGGAGTATGCTACTTCGGAATCCGGAAGGGAACTTTGCCGAAAGTTAAAACCCATGACGGATTTAGAGGCTATTGAGGATGCACAGGCAAAGACCCGTGACGCTCTTTCTCGTATTTTTAAAAAGGGCAGTCTTTCCTTCTCCGGACTTCACAATATCGGAGCATCTCTGAAGCGTTTGGAAATCGGCGGTACCCTTGGAATTGAAGAACTTTTACGCATTGCCTCACTCCTTGAGGTTGCCAAACGTGCCAAGGCTTACTCTCGCAGCGACCGGGAAGATACCAAAGCAGACTCTCTTGACGAACTTTTTGACAAAGTCGAGCCTTTGACTCCTCTATTAGATGAAATTCGCAGATGTATCATTTCGGAAGATGAAATTGCAGACGATGCTTCTTCTACCTTGAAAAATATCCGTCGTTCCATGAAAAACATCAATGACAAAATCCGTAATCAGATGAATACTATGTTAAATAACACAGACACTCGAAATCTGTTACAGGATGCTGTGGTTACCATGCGAAATGGCAGATATTGCCTGCCGGTAAAGGCAGAAGCCAAGGGGCAGGTGCCCGGTATGATTCACGACCAGTCTTCTACCGGTTCTACCATTTTTATTGAGCCTATGGCTGTAGTGAAGTTAAACAATGACTTAAAAGAACTGTTTTTAAAAGAACAGGAAGAAATCGAAGTCATTTTGGCAAACCTGAGTGCTCAGGTAGCTGAATACATTTCTTTTTTACAAGACGATTATCAGGTATTGACTGAACTGGATTTTATTTTTGCCAAGGGTTCTCTTGCAAAAAGCTACAACGGTACTGCTCCTCTTTTCAATACTGAGCACCGTATTCGTATTCGAAAGGGAAGACATCCACTGTTAGATTCTCACAAAGTAGTTCCCATTGATATTCACTTAGGGGATGACTTTGATTTGTTAATTGTAACCGGTCCAAATACCGGTGGTAAAACCGTTTCCATTAAAACCGTAGGACTTTTTACCCTGATGGGGCAGGCAGGTCTTCATATCCCTGCAAATGACCGCTCCGAGCTGTCTATTTTCCATGAAGTATTTGCAGACATCGGAGATGAGCAAAGTATTGAGCAAAGTCTTAGTACCTTCTCTTCTCATATGACCAACATTATTTCTATTTTAGACCGGGTAGACGAAGACTCACTGGTGCTTTTTGACGAGTTATGTGCAGGAACTGACCCAACAGAAGGTGCTGCACTTGCCATCTCTATTTTAACCAGACTTCACAACTACGGTATTCGTACCATGGCAACCACTCATTACAGCGAGCTTAAAGTTTTCGCCCTTTCTACTCCCGGTGTGGAAAATGCCTGCTGTGAATTTTCCGTTGAGACCTTAAGTCCTACTTACCGTCTTTTAATCGGTATTCCGGGAAAAAGTAATGCCTTTGCGATTTCCGGGAAATTAGGCTTAAGTGAAGATATTATTACAGAAGCGAAAAAACACCTGACGGAGCAGGACGAAAGTTTTGAAGACCTGATTTCCGACTTAGAATCCAGCCGTGTTACCATTGAAAAAGAACGTTTAGAGGTAGAGCAGTATAAGCAGGAAATTGCCTCTTTGAAGAAAAAATTAGAGCAAAAACAAGAGCGTATCGACAGTCAGAAGGAAAAAATCATCCGTCAGGCAAACGAAGAAGCTCATGCTATTTTACGAGAAGCAAAAGAAGTTGCCGACCAGACTATCAAAAACTTCCACAAGTACGGAAAAGCCACTCCTTCCATGAAAGATATGGAACAGGAGCGTTCTAAACTTCGTGATAAAATGAATAGCTTAGAAAAGGATATGTCCCTTAAGCAGAAAAATGCCCAGACCAATCACAAGGTTCCTAAGAAACTGCGCATTGGTGACACAGTAAAAGTTTTGAGTATGAATCTCACCGGAACTGTCCACACTCTGCCGAATGAAAAAGGCGACTTATATGTCCAGATGGGTATTTTACGGTCTTTGGTAAATATCAAAGATTTGATATTAGTAGAAGAAACTCCGGTACTTGGAAACAAGAAAAAATCCACCGGTGCCGGAAAAATCAAAATGGCAAAATCCGCTTCTGTTTCTACCGAAATCAATCTGATTGGTAAAACTACGGATGAAGCCATTGCACTTTTAGATAAATACTTAGACGACGCCTACATTGCCCATATGCCTTCCGTACGCATTGTACACGGAAAAGGTACCGGTGCACTTCGAAACGCCGTACACAATCATTTAAAACGTTTAAAATACATCAAATCCTACCGTCTTGGTGAATTTGGTGAAGGAGATGCCGGCGTAACCATTGCCGAGTTCAAATAAGGAGTGACCACTATGGTAGCAAAACAGAAAATTCTTATCGTAGACGATGATGTAAATATTGCAGAACTGATTTCTCTCTATCTGACCAAGGAGTGTTATGACACTCGTATGGTCAATGACGGAGAGGAAGCACTTGCTGTATACGAACAATATCAACCCAACCTCATTCTACTGGATTTGATGCTTCCGGGTATTGACGGTTATCAGGTATGTCGTGAAATCCGTACCAAGTCCAACGTTCCGATTATCATGCTTTCCGCAAAGGGAGAAATCTTTGATAAAGTCTTAGGATTGGAATTAGGTGCCGATGATTATATTATGAAGCCTTTTGATTCCAAGGAATTAGTTGCTCGTGTAAAAGCGGTATTACGCCGTTATCAGCCATCCAAGCAGGAAGCACCCGCCTCTGATATTAAGTGTGTGGAATATCCAGACCTTATTATCAACCAGACCAACTATTCTGTCCTTTACTATGGAAAACCTGTGGATATGCCACCGAAAGAACTGGAATTATTATATTTTCTGGCTTCTTCTCCAAATCAGGTATTTACCCGTGAACAGCTTTTAGATCACATCTGGGGCTACGAATACATTGGTGATACCCGTACCGTAGACGTGCATGTAAAGCGTCTTCGTGAAAAAATCAAAGACCACAAATCCTGGAGTTTGGCTACCGTTTGGGGCATTGGTTACAAGTTTGAGGTGAAATAGTTGAAACGTACATTATATTTAAAACTTTTACTGGGTTATGTGGCTTTTGGTATTTTGGGATTCATTACCATAGCCACATTTACTTCCCATCACAGTATGAATTACATAGAAACAAAAGCTGCGGAAAACTTATACCGGGAATCTAACCTGATTGCTTCTAATTATGCAACCAGCTATTATCGACAGACAAAAACCCTTGAAGATGTACAGTCTCAGATATCTGCCATTGCCACTTATCTCAATGCAGACGTATGGGTAGTAGATACGAAAGGGAAAATTTTAATTGATTCCGCATCTACTACACCTTCCGATACTCCAATTAAGGACTTTGACATTACTTCCTTTGGTACCAAATACTACTTGGTAGGCGATTTTTATAATCTATATTCGGAAGATGTATTAACGGTGTTTTCCCCTATTACCATCAACTACAAAGTCCAAGGATACGTTTTGATTCATCAGCCTGTTGCACAACTTACCTCGTTTAATAATGGCATATTAAATATTTCTTATATGACACTTGCCATTATCTTCCTATGCGCCTTTGTGGTTCTTGGATTGTTTACCTATACGGTATACATCCCCATTCGAAAAATTACAGAAGCAGCAAAAGAATATGCTACCGGTGATTTTTCAAAACAGATTAATATTCACAAGAATGATGAAATCGGCTATCTTGCCGCTTCTCTAAACTTTATGGCAACAGAGCTTTCCACCTTAGAAGAAGACCAGCGTAAGTTTATCGCCAATGTATCTCATGATTTTCGCTCTCCTTTAACTTCTATTAAAGGATATATCGAAGCCATTATGGATGGCACAATTCCTTATGAGATGCAGGATAAATACTTAAACATCATTCTTTTTGAAACCGAGCGACTCAACAAATTGACACAGGGTATGCTGGAATTAAATAAATACGGAAAAAAGGGAACCATGTTAGACATTTCCCGGTTTGATATCAACAATACCATTAAAATGGTAGTACAGTCCTTTGAAGGTACTTGTACGCAAAAGAAAATTTCTTTTGAACTCATTCTAACCGGTCAAACACTGTTTGTTTCTGCCGATATGAGTAAGATTCAGCAGGTACTTTACAACTTAATTGACAATGCTATCAAGTTTAGTCATGCTGATTCTTCTATCACTATTGAAACAACAGAGAAAAATGAAAAAGTCTTTGTCTCTGTAAAAGATACCGGAATTGGTATTCCAAAAGACAGTATCAAAAAGATTTGGGAACGCTTTTACAAAACCGATCTTTCCCGTGGAAAAGATAAAAAGGGAACTGGTCTTGGCCTTGCTATTGTAAAAGAAATTATTTCCGCACATAATGAAAATATTAACGTAATCAGTACGGAAGGTGTTGGTACCGAATTTATCTTCACACTTCCTCTTGCAGAAGAAAAGAACGGATAGAGATATGCCTCTATCCGTTCTTTTTTGTTATCCTATGGTAATCTATCCGCTGTCTCACATGATAGATTACACTACAATATTTATTCCTCCTGCCGCTACCGCTGCCTCTTGGGAAAACGAACTACCGGTAGCTGTTGTGCCTGCATTCATTTCATTTGCAATCTGCTGTGCCTGTTGTTCAATCTGAGCATCCGTCAACTGTGCTGCTTCTGCACTTAAATCTAAGGTTACTCCTGTGGAAGCTCCCCCGCTGGAGCTATATGGATTTCGTAAATTTCGTAGCTGTTGCTTCAAATAATTAAAGTCTGCTTCATTTACCTTACTTTGTTCCTCGCTACGATGAAATTTCTTTTTTCTTACTAATTCTCTTTTTTGGCTCTTTTGCTTTTGAATCCGCTGCATGCGTGCCA
Organism: Clostridiales bacterium; assembly: GCA_012519695.1. Taxonomy (GTDB): domain Bacteria; phylum Bacillota; class Clostridia; order Lachnospirales; family Lachnospiraceae; genus Petralouisia. Next base: position 8,939 of record JAAYPT010000038.1, read on the forward strand.
GTCCGCTTTTCTGCTCCTGCGCCCGCTCTTTTCGGGCTGCCCGCGCCTTTTCTTCATTCTTCTCCTGACGCAAATCCGCCTTTGCCTCATTCTCAAACTTCTTTTTTGCCCGTTCCTCCTGACGCAGGTTTTGCGTTTTCATTTGGGCACACTGAACCATTTTTTTTGCATGTGCAATTGCAACATTGACTTCCGCATCATTGTACTGCCCGCTTGCCTTACATTTCATCAGATTACTAAGTTTGCTTTTTGTCTGCATTAGTACTCTTCCGGCACTTTGTGATTTTTTCGCTCTTAAAATCGCTGCTGACATTTCTCTCGGGTTATAATTCAACTGTTTTTTCTGGTTCTTATTACGCCCTGTTGTCCTTTGTGTTACTTTGCTGATACTACTTAAACTATTTGTCGACACAGACATGGATGGTAAATTTCCCGTTACCAATCCACTTGCCGTATATGTGGATACTTTCATAACTATAATTCCTCCTTGAAACTCCCATTTCAGATGCTTCCATGCATCCTTATTCAAATTATACTATACAATATATTCATCGGAGTTTTTCGGAAAAATATTAACAGTACCATATTCCCACAAATTATATGTATTTTTTCTTTTTCTCCTGAAATACTAAATAAAAAAAAAAGAGGTTGAACTTATGGACATCTATAATACCGGAGGACTCCCTATCGGCTTTACAATGGGACTGGCAATGAATGTAAATGCAATGAATCATTTTTCCAATATGACCGAATCAGAAAAAGAAGAAATCTTAAATCGTGCAAGAGATGCTAAATCCAAAGAAGAAATGCAGGAAATTATAAGTCAGTTATCTTCGGAAAAATTTCTTTGAATCAACACCATTTTTTCTGTTGGCAAAACCCATGGATTCATTTCCATGGGTTTCAACCTTTATCCTACTGAATACTCTGAATATTCTCTTCTGTTAAGTTTAAGAATGGAACATCCATTTCTTTTCCTGTTCCAACATAGGATTCTATGCTTCCGTCACCAGATACGCCACTACCTACTTCTTTATAGGAATCACTTTCCCCCATATACTGATACATTACATATGACCATCCATCTGTATCATCCCCCTGATTATGAGAAGCGTCTGCTCTTATAAATCCGTTATCATAATATACCAGTGCTGGGAATTCCGAAAATTCTTCCATTAAAAAATCTCCACCGGAAAAACTATATATCACTTCTCTCATGCCTGCCATTGGACCTGAAACATATCGAATAATCAGTTCCTCTTCTCCATCGCCGTCAATATCCAATATGGTAAATTGACTTTGCGCTAAATCTTGCGCATCACGATAATTACATGTTGTTCCATTTGGGAATACATGGTTTACATAAAGATTTTCTAATGCAGCTTTGTAGGCTTCTTTTCTCGCTGCATCTTTTGCCTCATTGATAACATCCATTACCCTGTATTTTCCGGTTTCCGTCTTTTGCAATACTGCTACTCTATTCTCTACCGTACTTACATCTTCCCCTGTTTCCTCATCAATTCTTACATTTTCAACCTGATAATTGACTGTCAGCTTGTCTCCCTTAAGTGTTGCATTTAAAATTTCTGCATATTGACTATCGGCTGGTTCGGCTATCACAATTTCTAACTGGTCTCCCACTACTTTTTGTCGTTGCATACTGTCGTTGTCCTTCTCCTCAAATGGATGAGCTGTGAACACGGATATAAAATTATTTACCTCTGACAGATTATACAAATCACTTCCCCTTCCATTTGTTCCGGTTTTCGCAATTCCAATCTGATTCCGTTCCCCATCTGTAGCTATACGAAATACCAACTCACTTATGGCTTTCTTAGATATATTTCCATTTTTCATACTGTCCGGACCATAAGCTAATGCAAATTGGAACTGTTCTTTTGTAAGTCCCCCTTCTAAAAGTTGCGGATATTGATCATCTGTAACTGCTTTTTCTGTTTCTATTTCTTCCGTTTTTGTTTCTTCTGGCGAAACTTCTTTATTATCTTTTTCTTTTGTATGAGACTTTTCCTCTACTACTGCATTTTGTTCTGCTCCCTTATCACTCTTTTGGTTATTCATCACCACTGCTGTTGTTCCGGCAGCTACCAGACAAACAACACCTGCCACTGTAAGTTTTCCTGCAAGGGTATGTATAAATCCTTTTTTTACTGCTTCCGCAGCCGTTTTTGTTCCTACATTGGCTCCCACATTGGTTTCTGCCCCTGCTGTTCCTGCACTTGCTGTTCCTGCATTGGCTGTTCCTGCATTGGCTGTTCCCGCACCTGCTGTTTCCGCACTTGCTGTTCCGGCATTTGCCCCTGTTGATTGAGCTCCAGATGCTGCCACTTTATCTGCAATATTACTTGCCATAGCCTTTCCTGCTGTTTCCAACATGCCCTGTGCTGCCAATGCATGTTCCTCTGATTTAAGCAGACATAATAAGAATGGTACCGGTGCCATGCCATAAAGCTTGTATCCTTTCTTTTGCAGTTCTTCTGCCTTTCCCTTAATGTTCTTTCTTCCATAATTTAATCTTGATTTTACTGTATTTTCAGAACATCCCAAACTTTCCGCTATTTCACTGATACTCTGTCCTTCTATATGAAACATTAAAATACACATTCTTTGTTCTTCTGACAGTGAATCAATCAGCTCATGCACAAGCTCCTGTGTCTCACGCTGTGAATATGCGATTTCCGGCTGATTTTCTATACTTTCATCTTCTATCTGATATTCAAATTCTTCCTCTTCCTGATCTCCCACGATTTCAGAAAAAAGCATTGGATTTTTCTTCTGCAACGCATTCTTTGCCGTATTCGCAACAATGATTCCTAACCATGACGCAAACTTTTCCGGATTTTCCAATGTATCTAACTTACGAAATGCCTGAATATATGCATCCTGTAACACATCCTTTGCTGCTTCCTCATTTTGCATATACTTCAAGGCAAGATAATATTTACTTTTGTAAGTCTCTTCATACAAAAAATTAAATCCGTTTTCATCCCCTTGCTTCACTAACCTTACTGCTTCCGTATAATTCATAGCTCTTTCCCTTTCTTCCTTTTATTGTACTTACTCTTACGTTTTACTGTTCTGTATACTTCTTGTTTGACTCCTACGTCTTCTTCATATTGTTCCATATCTCTTTTTATTACTCGGATAATCCACTGTATCCAACCAATATTTCGCATCTTACCGCCTCCATCCTACTACTAAGACAAACGGAACCGGTAAAAAGTTTTATTTTAATACTAATTTTATTATATTTTTTACTTTCTATGCAGTCAATCATTTCTTATATTATTACATTATTACAATATCTCTTAGAAAATCTTCTTCATTATAAAACCGGGTGTATTCCATTTCGGAATATCCCCGGTTACATCACAATTAGCTTTCGTTTTCACTCACTTTTATTTTTTGTTGAAAAAATAATATGGGATCTTGTTCCCCCTTTTTGAGGAACTCCTCCGCCCAGGAAATCAAGCTGTTTATCATATTTTCAAAATCCTGCTGAGGTAAGTCTCCTAACGTCTCCATTACTCCCCACATTCGAGCAAACCACGCTGTAAGCTGACAAACTTCATACTCTTTCACATTTTCAATTTGAAAACATTGTGATTCTTCCATATCATGCTTGGTCAATATTGGATGACTCTTTTCTATTACCATGCAAACCTCTGGCTTCTGAATCTGATAAAACCGATATTTTTCACAAATAGCATTGGGTACATATCTTAAAAAGGAATTTACATCAAATATTTTTGCTGCCGAATATTTCTCCCATCCCTCTTCCGTTTTACAATACTCCATACACGCCTCATAAATTGCCTGTTTCAAATCAAAATTTTCTGTTGGAACTTCAAATTGTACTACCTCTGCCAGCTTACCACTATCATTTACTATCACTGTTTTTACCATTAACGGTCCTCCGTTATATGTACCTTTTTCTTTTTATGCTAACGGACTTTTCTTTTTCTTTGTAAACTCTACGATTGAACCAATAATAGCCAAAATACCACCTAATATAATCAACATTGCTCCAATACCTATCTGCGCACCATAATCAAATGCCGGTGAAAGATCAGCACATACAACTCCTATCATTATTACTGCCGGAATAAAGCTAAATTTTCTTGCTCTTGGTAAAACTCCAAGTACTCCTGCAATAATTGCCAAGACCAGTATTCCCAAACCTTCTGTTTGAGTAGTTTCACTCATAAAAGCAAGAGATTCTCCCATGAAAGTTATCGCTGGCATAAATGTTCCAATTACTGAAAGTACTGCACCAACTAAAATCAACCAATTCATTCCTTTGCTTTCTGCTTTCTTTCCCTGTACCCTTGCTCCACAATTAGGGCAAATCACACTGTTCTCCATAACTTCTTTTCCACATTGTTTACAATACATAACATTTTACCTCTTTTCTTTTGTTTTTGTTTTTATTTTTTTGCTTTCACTACTAAGACAAGAGCAATTTCAAAAAAGTTTTATATTTTTTTAAATTTTATAAAATTTTTTTCTTATTCCTTATTGAATGTATATTTCTTGTATACTTTCCTTTATTATACTCAATATTTTAAGTATAGTCAACAAATTAAGTATGTTATCTTTTTATTAGAAACAAAAGCGAGGTGCCTATTTTGATTTCATATAAACCCTTTTATGATACTCTTTTCAAAAAGAATATGACAGAATACGAACTAATATTTAAACATGGACTTTCCGCAAATACGCTTTACCGCATGAAAAAGGGAGAAGCTATTACTACGAAAACACTTGATACCTTATGCTTTATTCTAGATTGTACCGTGTCTGATATTATCGAATATCAACGTCCACAATCATAGAAAAAAGAGCCACCACAAAAGATACATTTCAAATACCTTTTGCAGTGGCTCTTATATTTTTACTTTTTCCGATTCTCTTATACTAACTCAAGAAGAACTTCTAAAGCACCGTCACCTTTACGCTGACCAATTTTAACGATTCTGGTGTATCCACCGTTACGATCTGCATATTTTGGAGCAATTTCGTCAAATAACTTGGTTGCAACGTCTACTGTCTTGGTGTTCTTTTTCTTTCCAGCGTTTTCAGTTGGTACAGATTTTACAGTGTAAAGCACTTTATTCATCTGATGTCTAGCATGTAAACGGGAAGGAAGGTCTTTTTTGATTTTCTTCTCTACTTCATCGTAAACAGTAACTTTCTTACCATCTACAACTTCTTTTACTCTCTTGCCATCTTTGTCCTTGCGGGCAACTTTAGCAGTTACAGTAACTTCTTCAAAGTTATCTTTTTCTTTTACAGCTAAAGCGATTAATCCTTCTGCTACTTTACGGATTTCTTTTGCTTTTGCTTCTGTTGTAACAATTCTTCCATTATTTAATAATGCTGTTACCTGGTTTCTGATTAAAGCTTTTCTCTGATCAGAAGTTCTGCCTAATTTTCTATACTTTGCCATTTTAATAATCCTCCATTTGTGGAATATCTGCCGATGCCTTTTGGTCTTACTCACCAAATATTATATACTTGTTTGTGTGCCACTCATGAATCTAACGCGGCTTCGCCTTTTGGTCTTACAAACCTCGCTGTATATGAGTACGAACCAGGAACGTGATGGAACTCTATTCATTCCATCACTGTTATAGATTCTACAAATCTACTTTTATTCTTCACCTGGGTTCAGCTGAAGTCCTAATTCTTTTAATTTTGCTAATACTTCTTCTAAAGACTTACGTCCAAGGTTACGAACCTTCATCATGTCTTCCGGTGTTCTATTTGTCAATTCTTCAACAGTGTTGATACCTGCTCTCTTCAAGCAGTTGTAAGAACGAACGGATAACTCAAGTTCATCAATATTCATCTCAAGAACTTTTTCTTTTGCATTGTCTTCTTTTTCAATCATGACTTCTGCTGTTCTTGCATTCTCGGATAAATCAATGAACAGATTCAAATGCTCACTTAAAACTTTTGCTGCTAAACTTACTGCTTCATCAGGCTCTAAAGTACCATTTGTATAAACATCTAAAGTAAGTTTATCATAGTCTGTAATCTGACCTACACGAGTGTTTTCAATTGACAGATTTACACGCTCTACTGGAGTGTAAATAGAATCAACTGCAATTACTCCGATAGGTACATCTTCACTCTTATTCTTGTCAGCGCTAACGTATCCTCTTCCCTTGGTAATGGTTAATTCCATATATAATCTGGAATCAGCACCACCGTTTAAGTGAGCGATTACCAAGTCTGGATTTAATACCTGAATATCCGGATCAACCTGAATATCTGCTGCTGTTACTACGCCTTCGCCTTCAAATTCGATGTAAGCAACTTTAGACTCGTTTGTTGAGCTGGTGTTTTTTAATGCCAGATTCTTGATGTTCATGATAATTTCCGTTACATCTTCCTTAACACCTGGAATTGAACTGAATTCATGCAATACACCATCGATTTTTACCTGGCTGACTGCTGCTCCCGGCAAAGAAGAAAGCATAATTCTTCTTAAAGAATTACCAAGGGTAGTACCATAACCTCTCTCTAACGGTTCCACAACAAATCGGCCGTACTTTTTGTCTTCTGAAATCTCAGCAATTTCAATTTTTGGTTTTTCAAAATCGAACACTACAAAGTCCCTCCTTTTCGGGTATCGTTGCTCATTAATTATTATTTAGAATACAACTCGACGATAAGCATTTCGTCTACTGGAACGTCAATAACTTCTCTGCTTGGTAATTCTTTTACAGCGCCTTTCAAGTTTTCCTGATCAACGTCTAACCAATCTGGAACTAATCTTCCAGCAGTTACCTCTAAGATATCTTTATATCTCTGAGATCCTTTGCATTTTTCTTTGATTTCAATTGTATCTCCAACTTTTACTAAGTAAGAAGGAATGTTTACCTGTTTTCCGTTTACTAAAACATGCTTATGGTCAACAATCTGTCTAGCTTCTTTTCTAGTTCTTGCGAAACCTAATCTGAAGATTACATTATCTAATCTGCTTTCCAGAATGATCATGAGGTTTTCACCAGTCATACCTTTCATTCTGTCTGCTTTCAAATAATAGTTATGGAAAGGTTTTTCCAATACACCATAAATGAATTTTGCTTTCTGTTTTTCTCTTAACTGAAGTCCATACTCAGATACTTTCTTATTTGCTCTCTTTAACTGTCTGTTGGACTTTTTATCTATTCCTAAATAAATTGGATCTAAACCAAGAGATCTACATCTCTTAAGAACTGGAACTCTATTTACTGCCATCTTAACCTATACCTCCTAATTAGACTCTTCTACGTTTTGGTGGACGACATCCGTTATGAGGTACTGGAGTAACATCCTTAATACTTGTTACTTCAAGACCGCATGCCTGAAGTGCACGAATTGCTGCTTCTCTTCCTGAACCAGGTCCTTTTACCATTACGTCTACTGTTTTTAAACCATGTATAAGAGCTGCCTTTGTAGCAGTTTCTGCTGCCATCTGTGCAGCATATGGAGTAGATTTCTTTGAACCTCTAAAACCAAGACCGCCTGCACTTGCCCATGATAAAGCATTTCCTTCAGCATCTGTAATAGTTACAATTGTATTGTTAAAAGATGACTGAATGTGCGCCTGTCCGCGTTCAACGTTTTTCTTCACACGACGTTTTGTCACTTTTTTTGCAGTGTTTTTAGCCATATCTAAACTAACCTACTTTCTCATTCTTTTCTATAATTTACTTGTTACCATTTAAGGAAGTTCTGTTCGCTAACCTCAAGCTACACCTTAAAAACGGGCTTGCTCTCGCTAATCTCACAGAACGGCTTTCCCACTATCCTCGGGCTACGCCTGTCAGCCTGCCCTCATTAAGTGTTCAATGCCTATTTCTTCTTGTTTGCTACTGTTCTCTTTGGACCTTTTCTGGTTCTTGCATTAGTCTTTGTCTTCTGACCACGAACTGGAAGTCCTTTTCTATGACGAATTCCACGATAACATCCGATTTCCTGTAATCTCTTGATGTTCATAGCGATTTCTCTTCTTAAATCACCTTCTACTGTCTGGGATTCATCGATTACTGCACTGATTCTCTTTACTTCTTCATCAGTTAAATCTCTAACACGAGTATCAGGATTAACGTTTGCTGCTTCTAAGATACGGGTAGCACTAACTCTACCAATACCGTAAATATAAGTTAATCCAATCTCAACACGTTTTTCTCTTGGTAAATCTACACCTGCGATACGAGCCATGTGTGTTGTACACCTCCATTAATTTCTAAAAATGTTATTTGGTATGCACTGCATACCGGTAGCATTGTGGCAAATCTGCAACATAATCTGCCTAATACACGAAAAACAAACATATACAGCTACGGTTGCTCGTCCTGAAATGTGTGTATATCTTTGCCTTGTGTCAAAATATTCTGTTTATACCTTGTATTCCGCTTTCCTCGGTATCAAAAAAGGGGAACCCGGTGGCATATACCGGTTATTATGAATAGTGAGCAACCCTTCCGGGTGTTTCACTACAGCCGCACATAAATAATTCAAACAAATAAGGAAGTTCTGTTCGCTAACCTCAAGCTACGCCCTATAAACGGTCTTGCTTTCGCTAATCTCACAGAACGGTCTCACACTAAATTCACGCTTCGCTCATAAGCTTGCGTTCATTAAGTGTTTCCGACCTAACCCTGTCTCTGTTTGTGTTTTGGGTTTTCACAGATAATTCTGATGCTTCCCTTTCTTTTGATGACTTTGCATTTTTCGCAAATAGGCTTTACTGATGATCTTACCTTCACAGCAATTCCTCCTTTCCCAATTGTAAAAGCCCCTGTTTTACGGGTTTTCCGCATTTTCAAGGGTCTACTCCAAAAGTGTCCGAATAACATTATATCATCGGACACTTGAAAAAGCAAGCAATTTTGGGGCTTTTTTCAACTTTTTATTTATCACGCCAAATGATTCTTCCTTTTGTCAAATCATATGGGGACATCTCAATGGTTACTTTGTCACCAGGCAATATACGAATAAAATTCATTCTTAACTTTCCACTAATATGTGCAAGAATCTGATGACCATTTTCAAGTTCTACCTGGAACATTGCATTTGGTAATTTTTCTACAACTGTTCCTTCTACTTCGATTACATCTGCTTTTGACATTCTTTTATTCCTCCTAATTTGCAATAAAGCTTAATGGCTCTTTTTATTTCTTCGTTCCGAAAATTATCTTTTCCAGTAAACACCTCTGTAACCTCTTTCGGAAGCTTTTTTATAATCTGAATATGCTTTTTGTTCTTTTTCTTTGGCTTTTCCAGAAGTTTGTACTTCCCGTCTGCCAGAAAATACATATCGGCTTCTTCTTTTATAATTACATAAATGTTATCCTTATCGTGACCGGATTTTGATATTGCTAGATTGATATTCATCTACGTTCCTTCCTCTTTATATGAAAGTTCTTTTTGCTATATAATTGAACATTAATAGTTCAATTATCATGAGCTCAAGCTACGCCTTTCAGGCTTGCTTTCTCTAAGCGTAAAGAACGGCCTCGCACTAAGCTCTGTCTTCGCCTTTCGGCTCACCAATCCCTAAGTTGCTTTCGGTCTCTGTAAGAGTTAAAATCTCTGGTTCGCCATCAGTGATTAAAATTGTATTTTCATAATGCGCTGATAAGGAACCATCCTCTGTTACGACTGTCCAATCATCACTTAACCATTCCACATCTGGACGTCCTGCATTTATCATTGGTTCAACTGCAAGGGTCATCCCCGATTTCAGACGTACTCCTCTACTCTTTTGAGCAAAGTTTGGTATCTGCGGATCTTCGTGAAGATGTGTTCCAATTCCATGTCCTACTAATTCTCGAACTACTCCATAGCCAAAACTTTCTGCATAGGCGCCAATTGCATTTGATATCTCGTGCAAATGATTTCCATCTTTTGCGTATTTAATGCCTTCAAAAAAACTCTGCCGTGTTCTTTCTATTAATAGTGCTGCTTCCTTCGAAATCTCTCCTACACCGTGGGTTCTTGCTGCATCAGAATGGTAACCTTTATAAATAACACCGGCATCTAAGCTTACAATATCACCTTCGTGAATCAAATGCTTTTTGGTCGGAATTCCATGTACCACTTCGTTGTTTACAGATACACATATTGCTGCTGGATATCCATTATAGTTTTTAAAGGAAGGAATACATCCAAAACTGCGAATCATTTCCTCTCCCAGCTTATCGATTTCCCAGGTAGACATTCCCGGTTTCAATTCTTTTCCAAGATTTTCATGAACCTTTGCCAGAATTTTTCCTGCGGCACGCATTAATTCAATTTCTCTGGCAGATTTTATTGATACTGACATGTTTTACGCTCCTAAAATTTCCACGATGGCTTTGAATACATCTTCCATCGGTTGAACACCATTTACAGTTTTCAAGATATCTTTTTTCTTATAATAATCAATCAACGGCTGTGTCTGCTCATGATATACTTCCAAACGTTTCTTTACTGTTTCCGGCTTATCATCGTCTCTTAATACTACTGGGCTTCCACAACGATCACAAATTCCTTCTACTTTTGTTGGAATAGAAACAATGTGATAAGTAGCTCCGCAATTTAAGCAGGCACGTCTTCCAGACATTCTTGTAATAATGTTTTCATCTGGTACATCTACATCAATGGCATAATCCATTTTTTCATTTATTTTTGCAAGTGCTGCATCTAAAGCTTCTGCCTGTGGAATAGTTCTTGGGAAACCATCCAGTACAAAACCGTTTTTACAGTCATCCTGTTGTATTCTGTCTGCTACCAATTCAACTACTAACTCATCTGGAACTAACAAGCCCTGATCCATAAATGTCTTTGCTTTTTTTCCCAATTCAGTTCCATTTTTAATATTTGCTCTAAAAATATCTCCTGTGGAAATATGTGGGATGCTATACTTATCTGCAATTTGTTTTGCCTGAGTTCCTTTTCCTGCTCCCGGTGCTCCCAACATAATAACTTTCATAACGATTCCTCCATAATTCTCTTAAAAACAACTTTAGTGCACCGTGGGAGATGCACTTAGCACCTCCCTGGTACACATACTAGTCATTCAAAAATCCTTTGTAATAGCGAACTAACATCTGTGACTCAATTTGTTTTAATGTTTCAATAATAACACCAACAATAATGATAATAGATGTTCCACCGAACGATACGCTTGCATCAAATACTCCATTAAAGAAAATTGGAATAATTGCTACAATCATAAGTCCGACTGCTCCTACAAAAATGATATAATTCAAGATCTTTGTTAAATAATCGCTGGTTGGCTTTCCTGGTCTGATACCCGGAATAAATCCTCCCTGGCGTTTCATATTGTTTGCAATTTCAAGTGGATTAAAGGTAATTGATGTATAGAAATATGCGAATGCAATTACTAATACAATATACAACAGTAATCCCCAGCTATAAACTGGTTGTTTTGGATTACACCAGTAAGACTGAGATAATCCGTGAAGAATCTTGCTTCCGACTCCTGTTCCCTGACCTTTACCCAAAATGGTAGCAATCAATACTGGCATCTGCATAATGGACTGTGCAAAAATAATTGGAATAACACCAGCTGTATTTACCTTCAATGGAATGTAGCTGGTCTGACCACCAACCTGTTTTCTTCCTTGAATTTTCTTACTATACTGAACCGGTATCTTTCGTTGTCCATCCTGAAGAAATACAACGAAAACAACTGTTACTAAAATAACTGCAATAATAACAACCGCTGCAATAATTGCATTACCAACATTTGCTGCATTTGCAATGAACTTTGTATACAAAGTCATCAAATCGTCTGGCATACGGGATAAAATGTTAATTGTCAATACAATAGAAATACCGTTTCCAACACCTTTTTCCGTAATTCTTTCGCCAATCCACATAAGTGCTGCGGAACCAGCTGTTAAGGAAGTAACCATCATAATTACATTTAATGCATCAAACTTTTCCAGATATCCGCTACGACCAAATCCAATTGCCATAGCTACTGACTGGATTACCGCAAGTGCAACCGTTACATAACGTGTAATCTTGGTCATTTTCTTTCTTCCATCTTCGCCATCCCTTTGCATTTCTTCCAACTTTGGAATAGCAATGGTAAGAAGCTGAATAATAATGGAAGATGTAATGTACGGTGTAATGTTCAGTGCAAATACTGACATCTGCTCAAATGAACCACCTGTAATAGCATCAAAAAAGTTCAGTGCATCTACTCCCTGGTTTGCAAACCAGTTAGCAATTACTTCACTGTTGACACCAGGCAGGGGTAACTGAGACCCCAGTCTGATGACAACTAACATTGCTAATGTATAAAAAATACGATTCCTAATGTCCTTTATTTTAAATGCGTTACGGAATGTCTCCAGCATTAGATCACCTCTGCTTTTCCGCCCAGAGCCTCAATCTTTTCTTTAGCGCCTGCGCTGAAGGCATTTACCTGTACAGTGAGTTTCTTTGTAAGTTCACCGTTTCCAAGAATCTTAACGCCATCTCTTGGATTTTTAACGATTCCCTGCTCCAGTAATGTTTCTACTGTTACAACTGCATCGTTATCGAATACTTCTAAAGCGGATACATTAATTCCAACGATTGTCTTGGAATTTCTGTTCTTAAATCCTCTCTTAGGTAATCTTCTGTATAATGGCATCTGACCACCTTCGAAACCAGGTCTTGGTGCTCCGGAACGAGCTTTCTGTCCCTTGTGTCCTTTACCTGCGGTCTTACCATTTCCTGAACCGTGTCCACGTCCTCTTCTGAAATTATCACTGTGTTTTGAACCTTCTGCTGGCTGTAAATTTGATAAGTCCATTCTGACACCTCCTTACTTTAATCTTAGATTTCTTCTACTTTTACTAAATGTCTTACTCTCTGAATCATACCTCTGACTGCTGCGTTATCTGGCATTTCTACAGTATGATTTACTTTTCTTAAACCTAAAGCCTCGATTGTTTTCTTATTCTTTGGAACAGCGCCAATTGTAGACTTTACAAGTGTAATTTTTAATTTTTCTGCCATCTTCAATTCCCTCCTTAACCAAGTATCTCTTCAACAGATTTACCGCGAAGCTTAGCTACTTCTTCTGGAGATTTCAACTGACTTAAAGCATCAATAGTAGCAAGAACTACGTTCTGCTTATTGTTGGAACCTAAAGATTTTGTACGGATGTTCTTAATTCCTGCTAATTCACATACATTACGCGCAGGACCACCTGCGATAACACCGGTACCTTCAGGAGCTCTTTTCAGTAATACAGATGCACCGGTATGTTTTCCGGTAATATCATGAGTAATACTGTTGTTATCATCTAATTTTACAGAAATCAGTTTCTTCATAGCATCTTCTTTTCCTTTGCGAATTGCTTCTGGAATTTCAGCTGCTTTTCCTAAGCCTGCACCTACATGACCGTTGCCGTCACCAACAACAACCAAAGCTGTAAAACGGAAGTTACGTCCACCTTTAACAACCTTTGTTACACGCTTAATTGATACCACTTTTTCTGTTAATTCTAATTGACTAGCATCAATAATTGTACGTTTCATGTAATTGTCTCCTCCTATTAAAAGTCTAATCCAGCTTCTCTTGCTGCATCAGCTAACGCTTTGATTTTTCCCTGATATATGAAGCCGCCTCTATCGAAGACAACAGTGGTAATACCTTTTTCTAATGCTTTCTTTGCAATTACAGTTCCAAGATGTGCTGCTGCGTCAACATTATTTGTCTTTTCTAATTCTGCCTTTACATCTTTCTGAAGTGTAGACGCGGAAACCAATGTATTTCCTACTGTATCGTCAATAATCTGTGCATACATATGATTATTGCTTCTAAACACAGCTAAACGTGGTCTTTCGGCTGTACCGGAGAAACGATTACGCATTCTGCTATGTTTTTTAATACGAACTTCTGCTCTTGATTTTTTACTAACCATTTTTTGTTCCTCCTATATTATTTCTTACCAGTCTTACCAACTTTACGTCTAATAACTTCATCAGCATACTTGATACCTTTTCCTTTGTAAGGTTCAGGTCTTCTCTTATCTCTGATTTCAGCTGCGTACTGGCCAACTTTTTCTTTATCAATACCGGAAACAATAATTTTGTTACCGTCAACTTTAGACTCTAATCCTTCTGGATCTTCCATCTCTACTGGATGAGAATATCCAAGGTTTAATGTTAAAACTTTTCCAGACTTAGAAGCTCTGTAACCAACACCGTTTACTTCAAGCTCTTTGGTATAACCATCAGTTACACCAACAACCATGTTGTGAATTAAAGTTCTTGTTAAACCATGTAAAGATTTCATTTTCTTTAAATCGTTTGGTCTTGTTACAACAACTTCAGAACCTTCTAATTTGATTTCCATTTCTGCTGGAAGGGTTCTCTCAAGAGTTCCCTTCGGACCTTTTACAGTCACATGATTATTTTCTGCAATATCAACAGTAACTCCTGCTGGTACCGCGATTGGCATTCTTCCTATACGTGACATGCCCGTACCTCCTAATTTTATTTTCTTCTTATTATAGCTGTACTAGCTACAATCAAACCTCCAAAGTTCCGCTCGACTAACACGCTGCTCTCGCCAGAAACAGGCTCGGCACCGTTAAGTCTCGGGAACGGCTTTCGCACTATGCTCGAAAACACCTCGCCAAGTGCTTAATGCCTACCATACATAAGCGAGAACTTCTCCGCCTACAGCTAATTTTCTTGCTTCTTTATCTGTTACAACACCCTGGTTTGTAGAAAGGATTGCAATTCCAAGTCCTCCCAAAACCTTTGGAATTTCGTTTTTGCCAGCGTATACACGAAGACCTGGCTTGGAAATTCTCTTCAGTCCTGTAATAATCTTTTCATTCTTATCTTTTCCGTATTTTAACTCAATACGAATAGTTTTGAAGTTACCATCTTCTACGATATCGTATTTTGCAACATATCCTTCTTTTACAAGAATATCTGCAATTGCAATCTTCATCTTGGAAGCTGGAACGTCTACTGTATCATGTTTAGCAGTATTTGCATTACGAATTCTTGTAAGCATATCTGCGATTGGATCACTCATAGTCATGATGTTTCATTTCCTCCTTTTCCGGCCTACCAAGAAGCCTTCTTTACACCCGGGATCTGTCCCTTATAAGCTAATTCACGGAAGCAGATTCTGCAAATTCCGTATTTTCTTAAATATGCATGTGGACGTCCACAAATTCTGCAACGATTGTATTCTCTGGTAGAGAATTTCGGTTTGCGCTGCTGTTTAATTTTCATAGATGTTTTTGCCATATTGAAATTCCCTCCTTATTATTTTGCAAATGGCATATTGAACTGTGTCAATAATTCACGAGCTTCTTCATCGGTCTTTGCAGTAGTAACGAAGATAACATCCATACCACGCACTTTGTCAACCTTATCGTACTCAATTTCTGGGAAAATTAACTGTTCTTTAATACCAAGAGCGTAGTTTCCTCTTCCGTCAAATGCGTTTGGATTGATACCTCTAAAGTCACGCACACGAGGTAAAGCCAAGTTGATTAAACGATCCAGGAATTCATACATTTTGTCGCCTCTTAAAGTTACTTTACATCCGATTGGCATTCCTTCTCTGATTTTGAAGTTCGCTACGGAATTCTTAGCTCTGGTTACAACAGCTTTCTGACCTGTAATGGTTTCCATATCGCTGATTGCTGCGTCTAAGAGTTTTGCATTTTCTTTTGCTTCACCAACGCCCATGTTGATAACGATTTTATCAAGCTTTGGTACTTCCATTTTATTTTTATATTCAAATTTTTTCATCAGAGCGTCTACGATTTCGTTCTGATAAGTTTCTTGTAATCTAGTACTCAACTGAATGGACCTCCTTCCTTCTATTAGTCAATTACATCGCCAGTAGATTTGGCAAAACGTACTTTTTTATCTCCGTCCATTTTGAATCCTACACGAGTAGCTTTTACTTTATGAACATACATTACGTTAGAAATATCAACTGGTCCTTCCTGATGAATGATACCACCCTGCTGATTAGCCATGCTTGGTTTTGCGTGCTTGGTAACCATGTTGATACCTTCTACCAGAACGGTGTTGTCTTTTTTATTTACAGCAATAACTTTGCCTTCTTTGTCTTTGTCTTTTCCAGCGATAACTTTTACTGTATCACCTTTTTTAATTTTTAAAGTTGACATCGACCCACCTCCTATAATACTTCCGGAGCTAAGGAAACAATTTTCATAAACTGTTTCTCACGAAGCTCTCTAGCAACTGGTCCAAAGATACGGGTTCCTCTTGGGGTTTTGTCATCTTTAATGATAACAGCCGCATTCTCATCAAATTTGATATAAGAACCGTCTTTACGACGAGCACCTTTTTTTGTACGAACTACTACAGCTTTTACTACATCGCCTTTTTTAACAACGCCGCCTGGTGTTGCATCTTTAACCGTAGCAGTGATGATATCTCCGATATTTGCATATCTTCTTGTAGAACCGCCCATAACACGGATACATAATAATTCTTTTGCTCCAGTATTATCAGCTACTTTCAGTCTACTTTCCTGTTGAATCATGCTGGTAGCCTCCTTTATTTCGCTCTTTCAATGATTTCTACAAGTCTCCATCTCTTATCTTTAGATAATGGTCTTGTTTCCATTACTCTGACGGTATCACCGATTTTGCATTCGTTGTTTTCGTCATGAGCTTTTAATTTATAAGTTCTTTTTACGATTTTATTGTATAATGGATGTCTTACGTTATCTGCAACTGCAACAACAATAGTCTTATCCATCTTATCACTTACAACTTTGCCTGTACGTGTTTTTCTAAGATTTCTTTCCACGATTTATTGCTCCTTTCGTTCAGGATAATTAAGCTTCTTTTGCTTTCTCAGTGATAATCGTCTGAATTCTAGCGATATTCTTACGAACCTCTTTGATTCTTCCGGTATTATCTAACTGATTAGTAGCATTCTGGAATCTTAAGTTAAAAAGTTCTTTCTTTGCAGCTACTAACTGTTCGTTTAATGCTGCTACAGATTCTTCTCTTAATTCTTTTACATAATTACTAGTTTTCATTTGATTCACCGCCTTCTAAGTCTGCACGCGAAACTACTTTACATTTACAAGGTAATTTGTGTGTAGCAAGACGTAATGCTTCACGAGCTGTTTCTTCTGGAACTCCTGAAACTTCAAATAAAACACGTCCTGGTTTCACAACAGCTACCCAAAACTCCAAGTTACCTTTTCCTTTACCCATACGAACTTCAAGAGGTTTATGTGTAATTGGTTTGTTTGGGAAAATCTTAATCCATACTTTACCACCACGTTTCATATAACGTGTCATTGCGATACGCGCTGCTTCAATTTGATTTGCTTTAATCCAACATGGTTCTGTAGCTACAATACCGTACTCACCATTTGAAATTTTATTTCCTCGTGAAGCTTTTCCCGCCATAGAACCACGGAACTCTTTACGATGTTTTACTCTTTTTGGCATTAACATTATTTATCGCTCCCTTCCTTTGCTGCCTTTGTTGGAAGTACCTCGCCTTTGTAGATCCAAACCTTAACGCCAACTTTTCCGTAGGTTGTATCTGCTTCAGCGAATCCATAATCGATATCTGCTCTTAATGTCTGAAGTGGAATAGTTCCTTCAGAGTAGAATTCGGTACGAGCCATATCAGCTCCACCTAAACGACCGGAACAAGATGTTTTGATACCCTGTGCTCCTGCCTTCATACATCTTCCCATACAAGACTTCATTGCTCTACGGAAGGAAACACGGTTCTCTAACTGTAAAGCGATGTTTTCAGCTACTAACTGAGCATCTTTGTCTGGTCTCTTTACTTCTTTGATGTCTACAACTAATTTCTTATCTGTAAACTTCTGAAGTTCTGCTTTTACTTTTTCAATTTCAGCTCCGCCTTTTCCGATTACAACGCCTGGCTTTGCTGTGTAAAGAATTACTTTTACGCGGTCAGATGCTCTTTCGATTTCAATCTTAGAAACGCCTGCTGCGTATAATTTCTTTTTCAGATATGTTCTAATATTGTAGTCTTCTACTAAGAAGTCTGCAAAATCTGCTTCCGCATACCACTTAGAGTCCCAATCTTTGATTACACCGACTCTTAAGCCATGAGGATTCACTTTCTGTCCCATGATTGCCCTCCTATCTTTCATCAAGCACAACTGTAATGTGGCTCATTCTCTTTTCGATTCTGTAAGCTCTACCCTGTGCTCTTGGTCTAACTCTCTTCATTGTAGGTCCTTTGTTTGCAAAGCACTCTGCTACATAAAGGTTTTCCGGATTCATTCCGTTGTTGTTTTCTGCATTTGCGATTGCAGATTTCAATAATTTTTCTATTACGCTTGATGCGTATCTTGGATTGTAAGCCAGGATAGCCAGTGCTGTCTGCACGTCTTTTCCACGGATTGCATCTAATACGAAGCAAGCTTTCTGAACTGACACTCTAGCATAAGATACTTTTGCTGAAGGTCTGGTGTCTTTCTGTGCGTTTCTTTCTCTCTTAATTTGACTTCTATGTCCTTTCGCCATGGATGAAACCTCCTTTCAAATTCTTTTGATTAACGAACTTTTGATTTCTTTTCGTCTTTTCCATGTCCTCTGTAAGTTCTTGTTGCAACGAACTCACCAAGTTTATGTCCAACCATATCTTCGGTTACATATACTGGTACATGTTTTCTTCCGTCGTGAACAGCGATTGTATGTCCAACGAACTGTGGGAAAATAGTAGAACGGCGAGACCATGTCTTAATAACAGATTTGTCTCCTGCTGCGTTCATAGCGTCTACTTTTTTCAATAAACTTGCATCAGCAAATGGTCCTTTTTTCAGTGAACGAGCCATAATTTACCTCCTTGATTCTTGCCCCGTTTTCCGGGCACGAGTGTGCCCTTGGGTGCCTCCTATTATTTCAGAGCTCTACCGTCTCTTCTTCTTACGATAAGCTTGTTAGATGATTTGTTCTTCTTTCTGGTCTTTAATCCAAGAGCAGGTTTACCCCAAGGAGTACATGGACCTGGACGTCCGATTCCTGCCTTACCTTCACCACCACCGTGTGGATGGTCATTTGGGTTCATAACAGAACCACGAACTGTTGGGCGGATACCCATGTGACGTTTACGTCCTGCTTTACCAATCTTAACAAGGTTGTGATCTGTGTTTCCTACAACACCAACGGTTGCTCTACAGATAATTGGCACCATTCTCATTTCACCGGATGGTAATCTTAATGTTGCATATTTACCTTCCTTAGCCATTAACTGTGCGCTGTTTCCTGCGGAACGAACTAACTGTCCGCCTTTTCCAGGATATAATTCAATGTTGTGTACCTGAGTACCAACTGGAATATTTTCTAATGGTAAGCAGTTTCCAACTCTTACTTCTGCTTCTGCACCACTCATAACAGTCATTCCGTCTGTTAATCCTTCTGGAGCAAGAATGTAAGCTTTTTCACCATCTGCATAGCAGATTAAAGCGATATTAGCTGTTCTGTTTGGATCGTATTCGATACCAACAACAGTTGCTGGGATACCATCTTTCTTATTTCTCTTGAAATCAATGATTCTGTATTTTCTTCTAGATCCGCCACCGCGATGTCTAACAGTAATTTTACCCTGATTGTTACGACCAGCATTTTTCTGTAAGGAAACTACTAAAGACTTCTCTGGAGTAGTTTTTGTGATTTCAGAAAAATCAGAACCGGTCATATTTCTTCTGGAAGGTGTATATGGGTTATATGTCTTAATTCCCATGATGTTTCTCCTTTCGATTCTGGTTAAGTTTATTATCGCACTTTACTGTGCCTAAGTTCCAATCTCTTACAGTCCAGCAAAAATTTCAATATCCTTGCTATCTTCTGTTAACTGTACGATTGCTTTCTTGGTTTTAGCAGTTTTACCAACTACCATACCTCTTCTTTTCTTCTTGCCGTCGATGTTCATAGTGTTTACACTTGCAACTTTTGTTCCTTCGAACATTTTTTCAACAGCTTCTTTAATCATAGTTTTGTTTGCGTCCGGATGTACCAAAAATGTGTATTTCTTTTCGCCCATAGCGTTCATACTCTTTTCTGTGATAACCGGTTTGAGGATTACGTCATAATATTGTACGTTTGCCATTATGCATACACCTCCTCGATTGTTGCTACGGCATCCTTGGTTACTACTACGGTGTCGTATTTCAAAATATCATATACGTTGATAGTATTTGTCAGCGCAGTCTTTACTGCTGGAATATTTCTTGCAGATAATACTACGTTCTGATCATTTTCATTTAAAACTACAAGAGCTTTATTTACTTTCAGGTTGTTTAATACTTCCTGGAACTTCTTTGTTTTTACTTCATCTAATTTTAATTCGTCAACAACGATGAACTTGCTGTCGTTTACTTTAGATGTTAATACAGATTTAAGAGCTGCTCTCTTTTCCTTCTTATTTAACTTGAAGGAGTAATCTCTTGGTACTGGAGCGAATACAACACCGCCGCCTGTCCATTGCGGAGCTCTGATAGATCCCTGTCTTGCATGACCTGTTCCTTTTTGTCTCCATGGTTTTCTTCCGCCACCGCGAACTTCAGAACGTGTTTTTGCTTTCTGTGTTCCCTGACGGTTATTTGCGAGCTGCTGAACAACTGCCATGTGTACTAAATGTTCATTGATTTCAACACCGAACACTGCATCGTTGAGCTCAAGGCTTCCAACTTCTTTGCCTTCCATATTATAAATAGCTACGTTAGCCATCGCTTAGTTCCTCCTTTCCTATCAAGCACTATTTTGCTGCTTTTACTGTCTCTTTAACTGTTACTAAAGATTTCTTAGGTCCTGGTACGGCACCTTTTACTAAAAGCAGGTTGTTCTCAGCGTCTACTCTGACAACTTCAAGATTCTGAACTGTAACCTTTACAGAACCCATGTGACCTGGCATTCCTTTTCCCTTGAATACTTTACTTGGGCTGGAACATGCACCATTGGAACCCTGATGACGGTGGAATTTAGAACCGTGAGCCATAGGTCCTCTGTGCTGACCAAATCTCTTAATAGCACCCTGGAATCCTTTACCTTTGGAAATTGCAGTTGCGTCAATCTTGTCGCCTTCTGCAAAGATGTCTGCTTTGATTTCGTCTGCTAAGTTGTAATCAGCAGCGTTTTCAAATTTGAACTCTCTTACAAATCTCTTGCTGGATACTCCGGCTTTTTCAAAATGTCCTTTTTCAGCCTTTGTAACACCATGTCTGTTTCTGATCTCTTTTTTGCCATTGGCATCTTTGTTAACAACTTTGTCTTTCTTGTCAGCAAAACCAACCTGTACTGCACTGTATCCATCATTTTCCACAGTTTTAATCTGTGTTACAACACATGGTCCAGCCTGTAATACAGTTACCGGTACTAATACACCGTCTGCATTGAAGATCTGAGTCATTCCGACTTTTGTCGCTAAAATTGCTTTCTTCATTTCTTTACCTCCTGTTTTCTCTACAGCGGAACGCTTCATGCCCAACTTGTGGGGTAGCGGAACCGTTCATCCTAGAACAGTCTTATATAAGTGGCTGCGAGGTACGCAAAACTTCTATATGAAACCCTTCAGGATTGTTACCTAATTCTTATTTGTTTTTCATTTTGATATCAATGTACACACCAGCTGGCATTTCTAATCTTGATAATGCATCAACTGTTTTCTGGGTTGGTGTCATGATATCGATAAGTCTCTTATGAGTTCTCTGCTCGAACTGTTCTCTAGAATCTTTGTACTTGTGAACTGCTCTTAAGATAGTAACTACTTCCTTCTTAGTTGGAAGTGGTACTGGTCCGCTCACCTGTGATCCGTTTTTCTTTACAGTTTCGATGATTTTCTTAGCAGATGCGTCCACTAACTGATGGTCATAAGCCTTCAGTGTGATTCTCATTACTTGACTTGCCATAAAAAAAGTCGCCTCCTTTTCGCACTTTACTTCAGTACGACAAGCGGTGACTGTACACTTCTCCGTGTGTGTCATAAGCTTTACACACGTTGTTTCTACTTTTTGTAGACATCTTGATTGTGATACAGTGACTTGTCGCCAGTTTCCTAACTTGACATTCGCTCCACGGAAAACCTGCCATATCGGCAGCAACCTCACGCTTCAACGCTATCAATGCCACAGCAAGTAATAGTATATAGGAAAAATGCTCGCAATGCAAGCACTTTTCAATAATTTTTGTATTTTTTTTCGTACAAGCTACAAGTCCAGCTAAAATCTGGACTTGTAATCGTGAAAAATTTATTTTTCTAAGATTACAAGGCTAGATTTTATTTGGGCGACAGCCCACGAACGAGAAATGCGCAGCATTTCGAGTCTCGTGCTGGACGTATCCTCCCAAAAGCTTGCTTTCTGAAAGTTATACACTTGGTTTTGTATTGGGCGACAGCCCGCGAACGAGAAATGCGCAGCGTTTCGAGTCTCGCTCTCGGCGTTTTCCTTGTGAAAAATTTATTTTTCTAAGATTGCATGGCTAGATTTTATTTGGGCGACAGCCCGCGAACGAAGAATCTCTGATTCTGAGTCTTGCCCTCGACTTTCTCCTCGTAAAAATTTATTTTTTAAAGTTACCGGGCTAGTTTTTACCGTATTCCAAAACACTCATTCATAATTGCTACTACCTTATCGGCTCGTTCCCAACATCCATCTGGATTGCCCGCTGTTTTCGGATATAGTTTTCCGTTTTCATCTACCACTAATCCCATAGCAGCATGCCCGATATAGAGATAATGTTTTCCATCTCCCATTGTATATCGATAAGAAGCAACATACCTACGCTGCATTTCTGTTATTCGTTCCATGCACACCTTACAAGTACTTTCTATCTCTTTTTCAGAAGTACCGGTGATTATTTCCATAAGGATTCCAGGACTATTGTTCTTGGAGTCATACACCGTGTCATATAAAACAATTTCTACATTTGGATAGGAAAAACGCTTTCCTCCCAGCACGATTCCCTCTCTCGGGTCCATAAAGGGAAACCTTTCCCCTCGTCCAGTGTCATACACACCACACTTCCAACCATATTCCGCCGCAGAAATCACCAGTTTATGTTCCTTTCCACTAACGCTACAAGCCGCAATCATCATACTAAAAAATCCTGCTGCAATTGTCATTCCGCCTGCCACAGCATACTTGGTATATACAACTACTCCTGCAATGGCAATGATAAACCCTAAACATACCGCTAAAATTCCGTGACTTTCTCTGGGTTTTTCTCCTTCATACCAGTTTTTCCATAATCCTTCTATCTGTTGTGAAAACATCCCTTTTTCTACTCCCTTTTGCTTTCTTATTTTTCTCTTTCTTCCATATATAAGTATTCTATATATAATAGAAGTAACAAAATATCTATAGATAAGTAACAAATTAAATTTTAGATAAAGTTTGTCTTTATTTTTTCTTCCTGTTCCGGGAGCTCTACTCCGGCTTTTTTACCAGCTTCTATACACTTTAACAACCATGCCATATTTTTCCCTAATACACGCATAATCTGAAGTCCTTCTTTATCTTGACGCACTTCCTCCGGTGTATTTCCGTGTACCATTGTCCAATAATTAGAAGCTACTACCGGCATTTCATGGTATGTAAAGTATTTTAACAATACATCTAATGTGGCTGTTGTTCCTGCTCGTCTTGCGGAAGCTACTGCTGCTGCCGGTTTATGCAGCATATCTTTTCCTGCTGCTGAACAAAACTTATCCATAAACTCAATAATCTGTCCGGATGGGGATGCCCAATATACCGGAGAGCCTACCACCAGAGCGTCTGCCTCTTTTAATTTCTCTGCTGCTGCTTTTACATTTTCCATTTCAGGATTTCCTGCCTGAAAAATCTCTGTTTCGATTCCTTCTGCCTGAAGTGCCAAAGCCACCTCTGACAATGCGGTATAAGTACATCCTTCTTTTCTCGGACTTCCATTTAATAATAAAACTTTCATCTTTTCACCTATTCCTTTCTACATTTCATATAATATTTCTTTTTTATCTCTTTTTACCTTTTCCTAATTATATATGTTCTTATACGTTTATATATCTTACATATCTACATATCTTATGTGTAGTCTACAATCTTCTTTCCGGATACCTCTTGCGTATCCACATAATATTTACTATAATCCTTTGGATTCACATATACTTTTATAGAACTTCCTATTGGAAAAAGTTCTGCCGGATTCATCCACAGATTCTCGCTTTTAAAACGATACAGAATGTTCTGATAGGAATCCTGATAGAAACAATAAATAAGATATGGATTTTGCCCATTTATGCTATAATTGGTATTTAACACAATATTCTCCACAGTTGCATATATTACCTGTCCATTTTCTAAGACTTTCTTTTTCTGGGCACTGTTCACTTTCATTTTAATAAGCGGAATTCCGCCTACCAAAGTAAATAAGATTCCCATACCGCCCAGTATACTACCTACGATTATTCCCGTAGAGCTGGTCATAATATGCCCAGGATTGTCCACATCGCAATACAGTTTGATTTTCTTTCCCTCATACATACCACTACTATATGAATTAAGCGGCACTTCTTTGTAATCTACTCCATCATATGTATAGTTCACATACACATGATAGCTTACCTCGCGATCAGAAGTATAATATCTCTCTACACCGGCAACTTCGCCTGTCACTTCTTCTGCATGAGACATAAATGTGCTATATTTCCAAGTTGTGAAAATTCCTCCTGCTAAGAGTCCAATTCCTATCACTAAAAAAATACTAAATATAATGTATACTACCTTTTGCTTTTTCATCTTTCTTCCCTCATCTTTTGTTTTACCTATTATTAATCGTTCTCTCTTTTTCTTCCTGCTACTACATACATCACAATTCCAATTGCTAATATAAATACAGAAATCAACTGAGAAGTAGAAAACGGTCCATACTCTCCTCTGTAATCATTACGGAATATTTCTATTACAAATCTTCCAATGCTATAAAGGATACAATACCCTGCTGCAACTCTTCCCTTTGCAGGCTCTTTCTTTGCATACGCCATCAAAAGAAATGCCATGGCAAAATCTCCAATACCGGAATATATCTGTGTAGGAACCAGCTTTACTCCATTTGGTGCAAAATCAGATTGCCAATAGGTAATTCCCAATGGAGAGGTTGTCTCTCTTCCATAACAACATCCTGCAAAAAAGCATCCGATTCTTCCACAGCCTTGCGCAAAAGCTACTGCCGGAAGTACCAAATCCAAATACGCCACAAAGTCCACCTTTTTTATCTTACAATATAAAAAGCTGGCAAGAACTCCTCCGATAATTCCTCCGTATACTACCCAGCCATTTTGGAAGTTCAATATAATAGAAGGATCTGCTATCACATCTTTTATATTTACGGTATAGTAAAGAATCTTACTTCCCAGTGCCCCGCCAATCACTGCGCACCAAAAAATCCCATATAGCACATCTGTATTCATATTTCGCTTTTTTGCTCTCTTCTCACATATAAAAAGTGCACTTACATATCCAATTGCAATCATAATTCCATACATATGCAAGGTAAGCGGTCCAATTTGTATATCATTAATCATAATCTGCCCATCCTTTTCGTTATAATATTTTTATTATACGAGAATCTTTTTTCTATTGCAACCTCTTTCCCCAATAACTGTTGACTGTACTTTTTTCCGGCTATATAATGGTACAAGTAATATTTATATGATTTGTAAAAGAAAGGAATTATTTATGTGGATTGCAGATAACTGGAAAGAATACGAAGTCATGGACTGCTCCTGCGGCGAAAAATTGGAACGCTGGGGGGATTATATATTAGTGCGCCCCGACCCACAGGTCATCTGGGATACTCCTAAAAAGTTGAAAGGCTGGCACAGCCCTAACGGTCATTATCATCGCAGCAAAAAAGGCGGTGGTGAATGGGAATTTTTTGATTTGCCAGAACAATGGGATTTACATTATAATTCCTTAACTTTTCATTTAAAACCTTTCAGTTTTAAGCATACCGGACTTTTTCCGGAACAAGCGGTAAACTGGGATTGGTTTGGAAATAAAATCAGAAATGCCAATCGACCAATTAAGGTTCTTAATCTCTTTGCCTATACCGGTGGTGCTACTTTAGCTGCTGCCGCAGCCGGCGCAAGCGTTACCCATGTAGATGCTTCTAAGGGCATGGTTACCTGGGCAAAAGAAAATGCTGTGGCTTCCGGCTTAGGGGATGCACCTATTCGCTGGCTAGTAGATGACTGTGTAAAATTCGTAGAACGTGAAATTCGCAGAGGCAATCACTACGATGCCATTATCATGGACCCTCCTTCTTACGGAAGAGGCCCGAAAGGAGAAATTTGGAAAATCGAAGAAGCGATTCACCCTCTGGTAAAACTATGTGTACAGCTTTTATCAGACAAACCTTTATTTTTCCTCATCAACTCCTATACTACCGGTTTACAGCCTGCTGTATTAGCCTATATGTTGGGGACAGAATTAAAACAATTTAACGGAACTGTAGATGCGCAGGAAATCGGTCTTCCTGTTTCTTCTAACGGCTTGGTTCTTCCTTGTGGTGCCAGTGGTCGTTGGGAAGCCAGATAACTATTTTAAAAACCCTATGAACTTTCTCATTTTAAGATAGCTCATAGGGTTTTCTTTTCCCTTTTATGGTGTTTCCCTCTTATGGTGTGGTCTCTTCCTCTTTTTCCGGATCTTTATAAGAATATGCGTTGGATATTCTACAATTCTCTGCTGTCAATTCTACCGGTTCCCGATAATATGCAATTACCGGCGTTCCAACTTCTGCATTGGCATAAATTGTCTGTGCTACTTCTAACGGTGCATTGATACATCCGTGAGAACCACTGGTCTTATAAATGTCTCCACCAAACTTTCCATTTCTCCATGATGCATCGTGAATTCCTACATTATAGGCAAATGGCAGGAAATAGTTTACATTGGATTCGTAGTCTTCTCCTTTTAAAACAGCCGGGCTTTGTTTGTATACAATCTTAAATACTCCATCCGGAGAACCATTGTTTCGACTGATATTTCCTGATACAATATCACTTTCCACTACAAGCGCTCCATCCTTATAAAACCACAGATGTTGCTTGGTGTAATCAATTTCTATATAAGTATTTCCAATATCATTGGCACCTTCTACAAATGCCCGTTGTGAATATATCGGCTCGCGGCTCACCGGCTCTCCTGCTTCTAGGTCTGCCTTCAACTGTTCTGCCTCTTTTGCCTTATTTACAATCCATCCATAGTCTCCACCACCGATATTTACCGTATCTCCGGAAGATGTCTGGAATGCTCGCACATCTGCATATGTATTATATTTGCTTGCCAGGCTTTGTACATACTTCTCTATTTCTTTTTCATCCAGGCTGACTTCCAGGTCATCGCTAACCTGAATAAACTTTTCCATCTGCTCCGCATCTATCTTTTCTTCACCACCTTGTACCTGATAGGTAACAACTGCGTTCTGATATTTCTGGATTTTTGCCATGGCATCTGTCAGCTCTGAACTATTTTTCGTATATTGGGGATTCTCATAATCCTCATCTGTTAATGTGACAGATTCCTTTCCCTCTGCTACCGCTGTCTTTACTTTTTCCAGAACCTTTTCATAAATCATATGATTTCCCATGACTTCCGGCTCGATATAATATCCGTCTTCTCCCTTGGCAATCTTAGCATCTTGTGGCTCTGTGATATTCTCTTCCTTAAAGCAGTTCATGGACTGTACCGTGTCTGCAAGCAACTCTTCTTTATATTCCATGGTAAGTGTTGCTTTTTCGTCTTTTTGCTTAAAAATAGAAGTAATCCATCCAAATGCATTTTGTTTTTCCAATATCTTTTTCACTGTTCCATCCGGTACATACTGACATCCAATATCCTTTCCATAAACATGATGTTTTCCGCCATCCCGGTCAAATACCGTTAACAGATATTCTTCTACATGGTCGCCTATTTTTTCTTCTGCCTGACTTACTGTCATTCCGCCTACTTTCCATCCATTAATCTCTGTTCGGAAAATAAAATGATTTTTAAAATAAAACGCCATTCCTAAATATACCATTAATAAAAGCAGTACTACTCCGCTAATACTTCCTATTATAATTATTTGCTTTTTTCTCTTACGTCTTCTTTCCAGCATTTTTTTCTCCTTTATTTATCACGCCAGTTTACATAACTGTATTGTCATTTTACTACGCTTCTATCATTTATTCAAGCCTGTTCTGTCCAGTTCTCTCTTGTAATTTGTAAAATTTTTGACTATAATAGTAATATATTCAAGCAAAATAACATCACAGGAGGCCTTACTATGGGACAAAACTCTGAATATACTTCTTCTGCCATGAGCGAACTTGCAAAACGGTATGAATTGGAAAATAAATTTTTAGATGCTATTGCATGCGGAAACAGCGAACTAGCCGTGAAATCTTATCAGGAGTTTTCTGATTTTTTATCAGCTTCTTCGCAAAAAATTCTCCCCAGAACGGATGATTTACTGCGAAACAGCAAAAACATGTTAATTATTCTTAACACCCTTTGCCGAAAAACCGTTGAGCGCAGTCAGGTTCATCCAATTTACATTGACCGTTTTTCCGCCGGTTTTGGCAGAAAAATAGAAAGCCTCACTTCCAAGGAGGAATGTGATAAGCTTCCTATTGAAATGATAGAAAAATATTGTTCTATTGTTAAGGATTATTCACTGGCTACCTATTCGCAACTTATCCGCAACACACTTACTTACATAAATATGAATATCAGTAGTCCTATAACTTTAAAAGATGTTGCACAAAATCAGAATGTAAACGCCTCTTATCTTTCTGCTCAATTTAAACGCGAAGTAGGAGAGACCTTAACCGACTATATTCGCCAACAACGAATTCGCTCTGCCATAGCTTTACTGAACACTACAGCTATGAGTATTCAGGATATTGCTTTCCAGGTAGGCGTGGAAGATATCAGTTATTTTTCAAAACAATTCAAAAAACAGGTAGGTATGTCACCTATGCAGTACCGGAAAATGTTAAAGCAATGATTTTCCCTTCCTGTAACGTTTTTGGCACATCAATTACCCTCTGATTGGAAGATCCTCGAAATTGGAGGGTAATGTCTTTTTTCTCCCAAACAAATTCTCCGTCTATCAATACATCCAGAAGGGATAACATTTCATCTGTCACTTCGCATCGTGCTCGGCTTTCCGTCAGTAATTCCTCATCTAACAAATATCCGGTATAGCACCAAATATTTTTCTGCGGATAGGTTTCTCGCACCTTTTTTAAAAAAGGTAACAGCCGTCTTTGATTGTCCGGCTCAAATGGTTCTCCACCAAGCAATGTTAAACCGGCAATAAAATCCGGTTTTAATGCCTGTAACAGCTCTTCTTCTGTCTCCTCTGTGAATTTTTTTCCATAATTAAAATCCCATGTTTCTGCATTAAAGCACCCTTTGCAATGATGGGTACAACCAGAAACGAACAGGGATACGCGTACCCCTGTTCCGTTTGCAATGTCTGTTTTCTTTATTTCTGCGTAATTCATATTTTCCTCTTTTATAGATGCAATACGCGTTCTTGAATCTCCTGTGTTCTTCCCTGATTCCAGAACTGTGTTCCTATATATCCGCAGGTTCTTCGTGCTACGTTCATTTTGTCCTGATCACGATTTCCACAGTTCGGACATTCCCATACTAATTTTGAATCGTCATCGGAAACAATTTTGATTTCTCCTTCATAGCCACATACCTGACAATAGTCACTCTTTGTATTCAACTCTGCATACATAATATTGTTGTAAATATGCTGCATTACAGAAAGTACTGCTTCAATATTATTCTGCATGTTCGGAACTTCCACATAACTTACTGCTCCACCCGGAGATAATTTCTGGAACTGTGACTCAAAGGAAAGCTTGCTAAATGCATCAATTTCTTCTGTTACATGTACATGATAACTATTTGTAATATAATTTTTATCCGTTACGCCCTTGATAATTCCAAATCTTCTCTGTAAACATTTGGCAAATTTATAAGTAGTGGATTCCAATGGTGTTCCATATAAACTAAAATCTATATTGGTCTCTTCTCTCCACTTCTGGCAGGCATCGTTCATTCCCTGCATTACCTTTAATGCAAATGGAGTTGCCTCCGGATCTGTATGGGACTTTCCAGTCATATATTTGGTGCATTCACATAATCCCGCATATCCCAGTGATATTGTAGAATATCCACCATATAATAACTTGTCAATGGTTTCGCCCTTTTTCAATCTTGCCAATGCACCGTACTGCCATAAAATAGGTGCTACATCAGACGGTGTGCCTTTTAAACGATTGTGTCGATACATTAGTGCTTCTCTGCAAAGTACCAATCTTTCATTGAATATCTGCCAGAACTTCTCCATATCTCCACCGGATGAACAGGCAATGTCTACCAGATTCAAAGTTACAACACCCTGATTAAATCTTCCATAGAACTTATATTTATCGTTCTCGTCTTTATATACAGTAAGGAAAGAACGGCATCCCATACAAGGATAGCAGTTTCCTTCTTTATTTTCTTTCATGATTTTCTCGGAAATATAATCCGGCACCATACGCTTTGCTGTACACTTAGCTGCTAACTGGGTTAAATGCCAGTATTTACTTCCTTCTTTGATATTATCTTCTTCCAAAACATAAATTAACTTTGGAAATGCCGGAGTAATATAGATACCTTTTTCATTCTTCACTCCCTGCATACGCTGAATGAGCATCTCTTCAATCACCATGGCAAGGTCATCTCTGGTACGACCTTCCGGTACTTCATCCAAATACATAAATACCGTCACAAACGGAGCCTGTCCATTGGTAGTCATCAATGTAATGACCTGATACTGTATCATCTGTACACCGCGCTTGATTTCTTCTTTTACACGCATTTCTGCTATCTCGTCTATCTTTTCTTCATTTAATTCAAGACCTGCGGCTGTAAATTCTTCTCTTACAATTCTTCTTAACTTCTGACGGCTCACATCTACAAATGGTGCCAAATGGGAAAGTGTAATACTCTGTCCGCCGTACTGTGAGCTGGCAATCTGAGCAATCGCCTGTGTTGCTACATTACATGCTGTGGAAAAACTCTTTGGCTTTTCAATCATGGTTTCACTAATTACCGTACCATTCTGAAGCATGTCCTCTAAATTTACCAGGCAACAATTGTGCATATGCTGCGCAAAGTAATCTGCATCATGGAAATGTATAATTCCCTCTTCATGTGCTCGTACAATATTATCCGGCAAAAGAAATCTTCTGGTAATATCCTTGCTGACTTCTCCTGCCATATAATCACGCTGAACGCTATTTACAATTGGATTTTTATTGGAATTTTCCTGTTTTATCTCTTCATTATTACATTCAATCAAACTTAAAATCTGCTGGTCTGTAGAATTAGACTTACGCACCAATGCACGTTTGTATCTGTATGTGATGTACTTTCTGGCAACTTCAAATGCCTTCATTTCCATCAGTTCATTCTCTACTAAATCCTGTATCTCTTCTACATTGTAAGTACGATCCATTGCTTCGCAGAAATCTGTAATACGCTCTGTTATATTCAATATCTGTTTCTCTGTCAGTTGTTCATTCTCTGACACTTCTTTATTCGCCTTGCGGATAGCCTCAATAATCTTCGTAACATCGAAACCTACTTCTTTTCCGCTTCTTTTAATAATTCTCATTTCATTCCCTCCGACCTACTAAATATAGTATCGGGAACCATTTCCCATACCATATGTTGCTTTTCTATTATATTATTATAGATATAAAAAAGCAATATTAATATTGCCCAATTTTCAGCGGCATTTTCAGAGAGATTTTCTACTTGCCATCTCCTTGTGGTAGTTCTATCCCTGTTACACCATTTCTTTATTCATGATTTTATTTTTTGTTTCAAAATAGTTTTACAACATTTATTACATCGCACACAAAAATAAATACAGTGGCGGCTACTACTACCACCACTGTATTAAAAATATCCTTTTTCTTTTACACTGTTTTTCTATGTATCACCTTATAGCTTTACAAATACCTCTGTCTCTTGTTTTAAAGCACCTGCAATCTGCTGGTTTTCATCCATATGACCGGTAATACTATCCATATCGCCCACAAGAACCTGTGTATTTTCTGCTGCACCCGTTACTCCGGTTACACCTTCGTCGATTGCAGTCGTGATACTGTCTATAGATTTTGCAATTTCAGAAACCGCAGACTTCAATGCATCTGTCTTTGTATTAAATTCTGCCATTACGGTCTCAATATAAGTTGCATTATCTTTGTATTCACTTCCGGCAGTTACGAAGGACTCAAACTCCGGTAAAATAGATTCGTTCATATAAGATACTAAGTCATTTGCATGATTTGCCAAGTTATGTACTGCGGAAGTTACAATGCCGTTAATCTGTTGAATATTATTTGCAGCTTCTCTACTTGCATCAGCAAGCTGGCTAATCTCGTCAGCAACAACTGCAAAACCTTTTCCTGCTTCTCCTGCTCTTGCCGCTTCAATTGATGCATTCAACGCAAGTAAGTTTGTCTGGCTTGCAATATTTAAAATGTCATCTGTTAAGCTGTTTACCTGGTTAACGCTATTGCTCTCTTCAATTGCCTGATTTAATACGCTTAAAATTTCATTTACCTTAACGCTGGTAGATTCCATATTGGTCCGTGCTGTGTTTTCCATGCTTTCTGCATGTTCTTTCATTTGAATGGAGTAATCGTTAATCTTACTTGTCTTATCTGCAATTTCATTTACTTCATCTCGTACTTCACCGGCATTGGTGTTGATAACTGCTGCATTGGCAGATACTTCTTCCATGGTTGCTGCCAATTCTTCTGTTAATGCTGACAAATCGGATACACTATTGTTGGAAGTTCTTACACTATCCATAACTTCATTTACTACTACATCCATCTTCTGAGAGTTGTTTGTAATCATTTGGAAAATATGTTGCAGTTTTTCCATAAATACATTGATACCTTTTCCTAATGCTGCAATCTCATCATCGGAATAAACGGTAACACGTTTTGTCAAGTCTCCTTCTCTTCGATCAATGTCACTGATAATCTGAGAAATTTCTCTCTGCGCAATACTAATTGGCTTAATAATAAGTTTGTTTACGCTAAAGATTGCTGCCAAAATCGCTACTACACTAATAATAATAGTAATACTATTGCTAACTAATGCAGAATTATATACACTTGCCAACTGGCTACGGGCACTTGCTGCTCCTTTATTCGCCGTCTCTATCAATGTATCAATATTTTTCTGCATAGCATCTCCATAGGCTGCTAAATCTCCATTTGCACATGCATATGCTGCTTCACTGTTTCCGTTTGCACTATACGCCGCTACATTTGCCATTGCATCTTTTAGTCCCTGATAATTCGTCATCAGCTCTTCATAGGTTTGCTTTTCTGCTTCCGACATTTCTTCCTTGTATTTCGCTAAATTTTCTTCCAGCTCTGTTTCTTCTGTCTTAATTCCATCCATAATACTAATCATGGTATCTGCATTTGTTGCAATAATATGAGATAATGCCTTATTATGTAACTCTTGTGTCTGTTGCTGAATTACTCCTAAATCAGAAATTCCTGTCATATAATTATCTGCTATATTAGATGCATTGGCATTTACATTACGGATATTCATAATTGCCATAGCATTGGAAATAATCGATACTATTCCTAATATAAGAACAGGAATCATAATATACATTTTTATACTGGCATGCTTCTTGTTTTTCATATGTATTCCTCCTGCAATTTACAATTACTACTGTCCAACCGATGCGGTAATTGCTTTGACTGTGTTATCCATTAATTTTTGTAAATCCGTGCCGTCCGGATTGCCTGCTGCTAATGTACTTCCCAGCTCTGAGATTGGATTCCAATAGTTGTTTCCAACTCTCTGAAGTACTGCATATTCTGACTGCGCTGTAAGTGCCTGAATTGCCGGAGAGTTCTTTACTTCATCAGAAGCTGCTTCATTATTATTACATGGTCCCTGTTCCCTTTCTTCAAAACGAAGCTTCTGATTTTGCTCATTGGTAATCCAATCTGCTAATTTCAATGCCCAATCAGTATGCTTAGAATATGCATTAACACCTACCATCTTATATCCTTTAAAAGATGCCATCTGCACCTGCTGACCTGCACAAGTATAGGTTGGTAATTTTACTGCACCAAAGTTATCTCCCCATGCTTCCTTTAAAGTGGATACATCCCATGCACCACTTATGCCTGCTGCAACAGTTCCATTCTTTGCGCCTTCTACAAAATCTGCATCTACCATATTGGCAAATCCAGGATTTGCCGCAATCGCCAACATTGCCTGTGCAATATCAACACCTTTGATGTTTCCCTCTGTGCTATTCCAGTCACAGCTCATACTAATACCATCATCATTTAAGCTCAGATTCAATCCGGTATTTCCAAAGAAGGAATATAGATACCATCCGGAAGACCAATCCATTACTACTTTTTTATTAGCCGCTGCCGCAACATTTAACATCTGGTCGAGACTTGCTACGTCTGCATCAGAAAAAACACTTTTATCATAATACATAAGGTATCCATTGTCTGCTGTCATGGGATATGCATACAAAGTATCATTTACAGAGGCTGCTGCTACCGCTTCTTCCAAATTTGCTGACTTCACTTCGTCTGCATTATCCACCGGTACCAGCGCACCGGCTGCTGCCAAACTTAATAACTGGTCATCTGCAAAGGCAAATACATCTGCGCCATTCAGGACATCTCCCAACAAAGCATCCTTACAAGACGCTTCACTTTCTGCCTCAATTGTAATATCAAAATCTGCCTGATCAGCATATTCTTTCTTAAAGCTATCCACTATTTCTGCTAATAATGCCTGATCTTCTTCTGCCCCCCAAAGAGTTAACTCCACCGTACCGCTTTCTTTTTGCGCTTTCTCTGTCTTAGAGGTACTGCTCTTTTTCTTCTGGCTTCCCGCACATCCACTAAGTGCCATGCTAACCGCTAAGACAACCGCTGTAATTGCTGCCATCTTTTTCTTCATGTCACTACTTCCTTTCTTTCTTGTGATATTGATATACATATATTAATTATAGCACATTTTTACATTTTTTCCATATCTTTATGTATATATTAGTATTTTTTTACCAATATTTTGTGCTTATAATACCGTTTTTTCTTCACACATGTATTTGTGTGAAATCGTTCTCATTCTCGTATGTAGTACTTTTTTACCATTCTAACACACACACAAAATTTGCTACTATTTTCTAAAAAATGAAACAGGAAAATCGTAACTTTCACACTTTAATACAACACGGTATTTCCTATTACACAAAAAAATTACCGCAATCCCCTTTACAAGGGTTTGCGGTAATTAAAGTTCTATCAGTTATAATTATTCGATAACTGTAGCAACACGTCCTGTTCCTACAGTACGTCCACCTTCACGCTTTCAAGTAAACTTACAGATAATGAAATTCCTTGTATTTATGTTGTTTTTATTCCTTAATTTTCCACCCATTCTTTTTAAAATACCCTGTTTTTTATTTTTTAAGGTCAAAACGAGGTCACGTAGGAACTTAGAAATAATGTTATCTATTTTTTACCCACATATTATAATTGGTCTCCGCATTCTTTCCACCATGTGCTTTAAAGATGTTTTTCCAATCTTCTAATGTAAGACTACCCAACCATTCTTTTACCTTTTCACATTGCTTAATATCTATCTCACCATTCCTGCTATACCATTCCTTCGATAATATATGTGCCGCATACCTTGATACACCTAACATACACAAAGCTACTGCAACCATACTATCAACTCCAAAATAGATAAATGCGGGAATAAGTGGATACGAATCGTCTTGTTTTTCCTGTGGATTAACAATTCCCTGTGCTTTAAAAACAGCCGAAATCCCCCATGGCAAATTATTAATAAGCCTAGAATATATGTACTTTCCGCATATATTCATCTTATCCTGTATATTACACTCTTCCCTATTTATACATGCATCAGAAATTGCTCTTATACTCTTTCCATGAACCCACATCTTAGTTAACAAAGCAACATTTTCAGCATTCAATGGTGCGTTTGAATCATATATTCCTAAATTAATTTCAGGGATTCCATTAACCAGCTTAATTATATCTACTAGCTGATTGTCTCTACCACTAAACAATACTCTACTATTAGGAATAGACATTTTTGTATGATTAATCTCATACATCAACTTTTTCATACTGATACTACTTATTCCTGTAGTATCAATAATATCCATAAGCTTCTTCTTTTTCAAATCACCTTCAATTTTTCCAATATAATTTTTAGTGATTCGTAATAGTTTTTCTGCAAGTACACTATTCCCCTTTTTTTCAAGATTTGAATATACATAACTGCCACGCAATAAATCCTCTACTTCTATATCTTCATACAGCTTCTCAATATGATAAATATACTGTAATAAAGTAGACAATTCTCCATATTGCTCAATATATGCTTGAGTTTCCGCAAATTGCATTTGAAAGGTGAATAAATCTAACTAAAATGCCAATCTGCCATATTTTGAAAGGATTTATGTGGTAGTTCTTTGACTAGAGGCACTTTAACAAGCCCCGTCTAATA
>JAAYPT010000039.1 GCA_012519695.1 Clostridiales bacterium
AGGATGAAGCTATACTTATTATTTTTATCTATTATTCCTTTTAGTTATAGTTAAGTGTATCTACTATAATTTTTAGTAAAGTCCTTATCTTTTCTATTCTTTTAGTTTTTCTAATAGCTTTTCTGCCATTTGCGCTCTCTTTTCAAATTCTGCATAAAAGTCCCCTCTATAAGACTCTGCAAAAAATAAATTCAGCAAATACATATTCAATTCCTGCACAGTATCCTTATCTTCTACTTTTGCTAATTGTTGCACTTTTTTCTGAATGGCATGCCAGTGCAATAAAAACGCCTCATTTGCTTCTAATTGTGGAATTCCTAACCATTTTTTAATTTTAACTTTTGTTTTATTGGGTTTTGGACAGGCATGTTCCAAAAAGATATAACCTATTTTTTCTTCGTCATACTGTCTTCCCAATGGAAACAAACGACAAATTCCCGGACGAAATGCATGAATACTGCATCTTCCATTTTCATTCAAAAAGCCACATGTTTCCTGTGTTCCTGACATTTTTAGATTTGGAACAATCACGCCCTCTGAAATCCCTAGTTCCAGCTTGTCCTGTAATAATTCTGCAAAACTCTTATGTAGATTTATCTCTAACTGCCAAATATCATATGGATTTAATGTAACAGAATCACCCATACCCTGACAACAGGAAAAGCACCCTTCACACTCCCCACATTCTAACTTTACCATGTCATTTTTTTCATATATTTTTCCATCTGTCAGCTTATTTTCATTCTGCATTCTCTATCTCCTGATTTCATATTTCACAATTTCATGTGATAATCCACTCTGCCAGTGCATATATTAATTGTACTATTTTACAGAAAGGATGTCTCTATGTATAAAAATTTACGTTGTTGTATTATTTTCGGCTTTTTCTTTACAGTTATCGCAGGCACACTGTTACATTTTTCCTATGATTGGTCAAATCATGCGTTTCTTGTCAGCTTGGTTGCCCCTGTAAATGAATCTACCTGGGAACATATGAAACTGCTTTTCTTTCCTATGCTCTTTTTCAGTATTTTTTGTATTTCAAAACAGAAAAGCTCATATCCAAATATTGTCTCCGGACTTTTCACAGGTCTTTTGCTGGGAACCTTCTTAATTCCAATTCTTTTCTATACTTATACAGGCATACTTGGTTTTGATGTTTTCTGGTTGGATATTGCTGTCTTTATCCTTAGTTCCTTTTTTGCTTTTACATCCGCCTATCGTTTAATTCAAAGTGGTAAACTTGAAAATTGCACTTATCTATTGATTGGGCTTGTTATTATTTTAACTATATGCTTTTTTCTATTTACCTATTTTCCCCCAAAGATTGGGCTTTTTAAAAATCCCGTTTAAGGAACGTATATCTTATTTACTTTTAGACATACTATTCTTGAGGTGATAAACATGGCAAGTTATATTGATCCAGGATTACAGGATAAATTTGAATCCTTATCCACTGAATTAAAAAACTGTATTTTAGAACGAAATGTAAAACTCTATACGCTTCAAGATTTAATCGGTGTTTTAGAAGAAATTGTAAATGAGGCTGAAAGCTGATACCGCCTATGGGCGGTTCCAGTTTTCATCAATGCCACTCTCTTTCCATTGATTTTCTTCTTCCTGATATTGTTCCACTAATAAATATTGAAACTTACTGGTAGTTTTTAATGCATCATATACATATCGTAACGGTATTCTGGTTCGATTATTGGTTGGACTTCCCGGTTCTGCCAGAAATACCGTATCATCTTCTGCCTGATATAGCCAGATATTTACATAATGTCCCGGCGTATCTTTCCAAAAGGTAGCATCGTTATCACTACTGATAAGTACTACAGCAGACTTTGCTTTTGCAATCTGCTGCTGAAATATCTCATAGCTTTCCGGCTTATAATATACATCACAGGAAATCCCACAGGTTTTCAGTACCTCTTTCATATTTCCCCAGTCAATAGCTCCTGACTTTCTTCTGGGAGCATAGCCTGAAACTTTCATGGCATATTCACACATATCCCATGGAGAAACTTCGTAGGGAGACAATGTATCATAAATATTTGCCATACAACAAAGTCCACAACCAAAGTTTCCAAATGAATTCCCTTTTACCCCAAAAAGGCACCATTCTCCCGACCATGAAATTCCCTCTGACCATGATCTTGGTCCTTGTAAAAAGGTATATACTTCTGTTTCATCTATGTAAAACGCTTCAATTAAAAGTCGCTTGTCTTCTTCTGATAGAACTTGTCCCAGACATTCTGATATTCCGATATTTAGTTTTACTTCTTTTCCTGATTCTGCTTCTGATTCTGCCTTTTGATTTGTTACTGTTGGTTCTGCCGTTCCTTTCTTCGCACCAATGAGTAATAATAAGGCAAATAAAATAAGATTCAATGCTGATATGTATTTTTTCATCTATTACTTTTAAATCTCCAAAGTGGTAATATATCTTCTAGCTACTCTACTTGACATATTACCACTTTTTGTATACAATTGCCACTTTAAAATTTACAATGCCAATTCTCCGTTTTCAAACTTTTTAAGAATTTCTTGACGTTCTGCACTATCTTCAGATTTGAATTTCTTACGCAAATTTATTACATCATTTGATTCTTTAATACTATCTCTGTCTTTAATTATCCCTTTATTATATAAAATTCCCATAACAGCAGTACTTCTGTTAACGCTATTGTTATTATTAATGTATATGTCTGCAAGGATGTTATATACCCGCTGACAAGGCTTACAATATGACAAAATGGAAACATATGATATCGTTTTTGGAGATGCATCAATATTTCTTTTAATCAAATCTAAGTACTCTTCATCTCCCGTAACCTCATATAATATTTTTCCAATTTCTACACTCGCTTCACTTGGTACTTGTAATAAATAGGGACTTTCTTTTAAAGCCTTTATGCCATTATACTTTTTTAGTTTTGGCATAAAAATTGCTAAATCTGAATCATTTTTATTAACAAAATAATTCCAAATAGTATCTTCAATCTCCTCTCTTTCCCAATCATATATTTTTTCTAATGTAGAAGGATTATATCCTTCCATTTTTTCTCTTCCAACTGCTTTCGTTTGTTTCATAAAATCTATATATGCTCGACTATTTTGCATTATTAATTTCCTTTTTTAGCTTTTATATTCTTCAAATTCTCCATTTTCAAACCGCTTCAACATATTCTTTCTCTGCTCTTTCGGTATATCTTTTAATATTTTTCGCAGTTCTTTCATACTTAGAATCTCTTCTATATTATTTATATCGTTGATATACCCTTTATTATACAAAATTCCATTTATTGCACTTCCACACGCTATCGGGTCTGAACAATTTTCATAAGCTTCTGTTAAAACATTATATACCTTTTCATCCGGCATTGCATATGATAATAAAGCTATATAGGAATAGTGATAATTTGATTCTTTTATATTTTTTCTCATTATCTCTAAATATGTATTTTCTTGTGTTTCATCATATATCAAAAATGCAATCAGCATACTTGCCCTGCTTGGAATAATACATGTGCCAACTACATCTTTTAATGCTTGCATTCCATCATATGTTTTTAATTTAGGAAATAAAACCGCAATATCCATATCTTTTCTATTATAGAATGCGCCCCAAATCAATTTCTCAATT
Source organism: Clostridiales bacterium (assembly GCA_012519695.1). GTDB lineage: Bacteria > Bacillota > Clostridia > Lachnospirales > Lachnospiraceae > Petralouisia. The sequence continues at coordinate 3,647 of JAAYPT010000039.1, forward strand.
TCTTCCCTCTCCTCACCATGAATCTCATCTAATAATTCTGCATTGTATCCACTTAACTTTTCTGAACCAGTAGCATTTATTTGTTTTAGCAGATTTTCGTAAGATGCACTTTTTCCCATTTTCTTCACTTCCTAAATACGCTTTTTTAGCAATAACATTTTAAATATGCCCTCTTTATCTCTTTCCTACTCCTTCTTATATTCTTCATACATACCTTGTTCAAGATTATTTATAACTTTCTTTCTCTCATTTCTGTCACTTTTATCAAATATTTTTCTTAGATTAACCATCCCTATAATTTTTTTAAAATCATAGGGATTTGTAATAAAATCTTTATGATATAAAATTCCTCTTACCGCACTTCCCCGAATAATCTCGTTATCACTGCTTATATAAACCTCAACTAATAAATTGTACAAACTTTTACTTGGTTTTGCATAAGACATCATTGCCACATATACTCCATTATCCGGATCTTTTTGTATATTTCTTTTTATTACCTCCACATAATAATCATCATTTGTAGATTCATATAATACTTTTGCAATAATAACACTACTTTCACTTGGAATTTGGCATTTTTGTAACGTTTCCTTTAATTTTTCTAGTCCATCATAATTTTTTAATTTCGGGAAAAATATTGCCAAGTTATACTCTTTCTTTTCACAAAAGGCACTCCAAATAATATCTTCCACTTTATTCCGTTCCCAATCATATATTTCTTCTAATGTATTGGGATAATACCCATTTAATTTTTCACTGCCAACGGCATTTATCTGTTTCAATAATTGCTTATACGCAATACTATTGTCCATTACTAATTACCTCTTCACCTGTACTCTTCCTAAAATTCCTTTATTTTATATTTTCGGAAATTTCCCGCCTCCAACTGCTCTATTATATCTTTTCTTTCTTCCACTGTATTTTTCATAAATTTTCTTGACAATTCAAGTTGTCCCATCATTTCTTGTATATCATTTGGATTGCTAATATATCCTTTATTATATAATATTCCATCTGCCGCAGTGCTTCTAATTGTTGAATTTGGGTTACTAATATAGATATTCACCAATATCTTATATACTTCCTCACTTGGTTTACAACTTGCGATAATTGATACTGTTCCTAAATCAGATTCTTGCTCTTTATAATTTAAAAATAATATATCTAAATACTCTTTTTTATTGCTAATATCATATAACACTTTCGCTATATTCACACTACTTCTACTCGGAATTTTGCACTCCTGTAACATTCTTTTTAATGCGGAAATACCATCATAACTTTTTAATTTTGGTAAAAACAATGCTAAATCTGTATCCTTTTTTTCCTGGAACGTATTCCAGATTAAAACTTCAGCATCTTCTCTTTCCCAATCATATACTTTCTCCAAAATATTGGGGTAATAACCATCTAATTTTTCTCTTCCGACCGCATTTATCTGTTTTACTAACTTTTTATACGCAATACTATTTTCCATTCAAAATAATCCTCTCCAAAATTTATCTCAGCATCCATTTTGAGTTCGCCTTCTGAATATTCCATACAACAAAAATGGGAAACATGAATTTCATACTTATTCATCAGTTTTATTTTGCAATCATCATTCCTTGTATTTCCCCTGTATTTTTATCAACATAATATCTTCTTCCCATGAAGTCATTAGCATAAAGATATTTATCATCAAAATTAATCATTGTATAAACAGTTGGACTTCCTTTCGGTCTTACTCCTATCTGCCATATTTTTTGTCCATCCCCCGAATAACAAAAAACATTATAACAATCATCATAAGTTAATTTCTCTTTCGGTTTAATATCTAATAAAACATATATTTTGTCATCATCAATTCTTACTTGATATATTTCATCTTCAAAAACAACTTTTTTATCACCTATATAAAGTATTTTTTTATCAAAACTCACTTTTTTCATTTTCTTATGCCTATAATTATTCTTCTAAAATATTTAAAATTAATTACTGTTCATTACTATTATTATTTCTCTATCTTCAAACTTTTCTACTGCCAATTTATCTATTACTTCTACATACTCTTTACTTAAGTAATAAGATTATTCTATTATCTCTTCGTTTACAAATGTATTCAAATAATCTATTACCTTCTTTCCCTCAAGCACTGTTTCTGATACCTCTTCATTTTTAAGTGACAATACTGGCACTCTAACAATTTTAAGTGACTGAATTTCCTCTCGAGTAATATTTTTAATAAAGACAAACTGTTCCTTTTTTTCAAATTCATACTTATATGCTAGTTGTTCCGAGTCTGTCCAAAGCATAAATTCATTATCTATAACAGCAGATTTTAATATTTTATCTGCAAATAATTGGAACCATTCATTTTTATATCTTATATATGTATGTTCTTCATATAATAACTTAACATCATCAATACTTACTTTTTTCACAAAGATATCATCATGTACTCGTCCTATAACATCAACATATTTTTCAAATCCTTCTACATAATATTTTGATGTAATCTCAACTATGTTATTACATACCTCTGCCAAATATTTATTATTATCATAAATACAATATAATTCACTCATAATATTCTCACTCCTTCATAACCCAATTTCCTACTTTTTTGTCATACACAAATGTTAATATTTCTTTTTAATACATTAATTTTATTGGTCTATACTCCAATTTTTTTAAGACCGATTGAAAAAATGTTTCATTTTTCATCACTTTTTCAATCAGTCTTTACACTTATAATCATAAATATTACTAAATATTGTTATGAATTATAAAACGTTCAATTTCGTCTTTTAAATCTGTTTTATTGGTTTTATTACTAAATAAGAATCCTTTTTCCCCTTTAAAATCAATTAGTCTTGTTGGCATATCCCAATATTCCATTTCACTCTCAAAGCCACAAAGTCCAAAATCCATAAATAAATTGGCAGAACCTCTTTTTAATAAAACAACAAAATGCTCGGCATCATATTCCTTAAAAATTATATTAATTTTTTCTTTCATTTTTTCAAACATATTATTTTATTCTTCTGCAATATTTTCAATATAATATTTGTTGATATCATCAATTGCCTTTATCAGTTCTCTATTATCTCTACTGCACTATCTATTAATATACAAAATTCATTTTTCATCTTTCTATTTTCCTATGTCCACCATCTTCCTAAGGGCATTCATTATACTAATTTCAATCTATTACATCCTCTCCATATATACCATTATTTTGATACTGCAATATTAAATTATACATTTCTTCTGTATCATATTGACACATATTTGCTTCATCTTCTGATATTTCTATTCTTTTCTTTTTTATCATATGCGCTCCCGCATCATACTCTATATAATAGTTTCCATTGCTTTCTAGCAATTTGATTCCCTCATCTTCTATTATTAATCTCATAATAACCTCCTATTCAAACATATGTTTATACGTATAATTTCCTTCAGATACCGGATCTATAACAGCCTCTTTTATTCCACCACTTGTATATCCCCCCGGCTTCCAATATTTTGGCCATGCACCCAACTCATTTCCAGACGGAATCCTTATAGATGAAGTATCCTTAATTGTAACAATAATCGGATTATTACCTAAATCTCCAGGCTCCAGTCCAAGTATGCTTTCTATTTTAGCCACATCACCATCAGCATATTGAATAATATCAGCTAATTCATCGCCTGACATAACAAAAGTACCACCCTTACCACCAATAGTGCCTCTAGGCTCATTTGGCATAACTTTTACAGCTCCATTGTCTCTAAATGATTGTAAATGTTTTTTTATATAATCTTCACTTAAATACGTTTCTGGGGCAGGCTTTTTCCCTTTATCCGTATATTTTATTTTTTCAGCTTTCTCATACGACAATCCATTTTCTCTAAATCTATTCCATGCATAATATTTTTTCCATCCTCGTCCTGCCGCTCCACTGGCTATCATTCCTGTCACTACACTGGCGGTCCGACTTCCGTTTACCCTCATGGTAACATCCAAAGCTCCTGCTCCCGCCATCATGGCAATTCCTTCCTTTGCCACCGTTGTCACTCTGGAACGGAACGTCAGATTTCTCACTCTGGCTGCCTGACTGATCGGGATAAATGCGGACGAAGCAAAGGCAAATACATTTTCTGTAAGATAATACGCATCTTCATTTCCCTGCTACTTGCGTAAATAAAAAACCTAGATAAATTATTATATCTTTTAAAATAGCAAGGTGTCCTCTGTTTATATCATTCACTTTGCACAATCTCTTAAATAAATTTTATTCTATTTTTTTATGTTTTTATCTATTTCTTCAAAAGAGTGAAAATGATTATGTAAATATACATTAAATTCTGTTTCTGTAAATCTATACACCTTGCTATTTATTGTAACAGGTAAAATCATTGTACACGCATATACAATACCTTTCTGACTAAATGGTCCGCAAAACGTACAATAATTTTTTTCATCCGTTTGATATATATACCACTCTTCATTTCTTTTAAAACATCCGCATTGATTTGGTTTTTCAATAAATTCTCCAATATGAAAATCTTTATAATTTTCTATACCTCCATCAATATTCTCATTTAAAACTTTTCTTATTTCTTCTTTTTGATTTTTCATATATTTTTTCTTATCCTTACATAGAAATAACCCATTGTACTATATTCATTTTCTCTTCTACATTTTATAACTTTCAAACGCTCCATTCTTATACTCGTTGAGTATCTCTCTTCTCTTTTCCCTGTTGTCACTTTTAAACATTCTTAAGAACTGTATTTTCTTGGAAAATTCCTGCATGTCATTAATATTTTTAATAAATCCATCCCGCCATAAAATTCCAGATAATGCACAAATCTGGTTTTTATCATCAGTGTCATTTACATAAATATCCATTAACCAACTATATACATCATTATTTTTTGCTAAATACATTGCTCGGGCTACAATAGGTGTTTTATTCTCAGATTTATTATAATTTTCAATCAGCAAATCCAAATACTTTTTCTGCCCCGTAGTAATATAAAGTGCTTCTGCAACATTTACATTTGCACGACTTGGAACATTAAATATATTTAATTTATCCTCTAAAGCTTCCATACCATTATACTTTTTTAGTTTTGGCATAAAAATTGCTAAATCTGAATCATTTTTATTAACAAAATAATTCCAAATAGTATCTTCAATCTCCTCTCTTTCCCAATCGTATATTTTTTCTAATGTAGAAGGATTATATCCTTCCATTTTTTCTCTTCCAACCGCTTTCGTTTGTTTCATAAAATCTATATATGCTCGACTATTTTCCATCAATAATTACCTCCGAAATATCAGCAACTTTTCCATTCCATAAATTTGGGGTTAAAATAGGTTTTTCTACTTCTTTCCATACCTGACCATAATAAGGCTTTCCATCCTTAATTATATGTACATATGTAACCTCACCACTCGCACCATTTGCATATTGCCTTGACAGGGCTTCCCATATTGGTCTCTGTTCCTCCCACTGTGGATACCTTCTTCGCAATGCCTCCCAGTTATCAAATACCTGTCCGCCTAGTGTCTGCTCCATAATGGTTCCACCTATGCCATTGGCATAGGCTGCGGCTCCTTCCTTGTTTCCACTCCAAAATACAGCTCCATTTTCTGGAGATGAAGTATCAAAATAAGATGCCATTTTTTCATAATCACCTGTACGCATTGCCTCATATGCTCTTGCTATCTGTGTACGAGTTAATCCAGACGTCCCAGCTCTTTGTGAAAATTCAGAATAAAAAATAGTATTTTCCCTATTCCCCGAAATATTAAACCTTGTATCTACTCCATTCAATCCCCGTCCAGTAACTCCACTGGCTATCATACCCGCTACCACGCTGGCGGTCTGACTTCCGGTTACTCTCATGGTAACATCGGAAGCTCCTGCTCCTGCCATCATGGCTATTCCTTCCTTTGCCACCGTTGTCACTCCGGAGCGGAACGTCAGATTCCCTACTCTGGCTGCCTGACTGATTGGGATAAATGCAGAAGAAGCAAAGGCAATTGTTCCGCCTCCTGCTGTCCAGCCGGCTGCTACGATTGGGGTTGCGGCTCCACCACTTGCTACAATACATACAGTTCCACCTACCACAAGGAATACTCCACCTACTGTTTTCCAGATTCCCTGTGTCTCTCTGGCATCTGCCGCATCCCTTAGTGCCTGTTCATTTTTCCAGATTTCATCATAGATTCCTTTGTAGGTTTCATGGTTCTGGTAACAGTTCTGGCTCAGACTGGCTAAGGCATACACCTCTGCATCCTGATAAAAGCTGTTGCTTTCGTAGTTCGTTATGTCTATACTTCCGATTTTGCTGACACAGTTTTTCAATCCACTTATCAAAAGCTCTGCTGACTGTTCCAGTGCTGTCACTGTGGTTTGCTCCTGTGTCTCGATATCTGTAAGAAAATTTAACAGCTCCTGGTCTATCTGCTGGTGTATTTTAAACACGCCATTGGTATCCGGGTGGCTGACCTAGTAAATATCCGATACCTCTCCCAGTTTCCGGTTTACCTTATCTGCATATTCTTCCGTATCCAACGCATTTCCATTTAATTTGGTACGAAATGCCTTGATTTCTTCTTCCGGAAGTACAAAATTGGTACTGCTGTCTATGTCATAATAACCTGCTTTATATAATATCAGGTTGTCCAGAATGTTCTGGGCGGTCACCTTAAAACTGGAAAGCAGGGTGATATGTACTTCGTTCATGTAGTTTTTGATAGAGGTTGCAGCTTCTCCCTGAAAGGCTGTACTGGTTATAAAATCATTGATACTGTTTTCACAGTACCCGATGTCTTCTATCAGTGTTTCCAGTTTTTCTTTATATTCCCACAACAGGTTATAAATGTCAATGTATTTGATTACAAATCCGCTCATCTGTCTCTCCCTCTGTCTTATGTTCTATGGTGTCTGTGCCGGTTTAAGTATAAAACCTAAGGTATCCACCCTTTCACTTTCCTTTCTGTCTGCCTGTTCCAGTGTATTCATGGCATTGGATATGCTCTGAATATCATTATTAAGGAGTGTCTGATAAGCAGACAGGGTATCGAAAAAATCCTGATAAATGCTTAGAAACTTTTCCAGTGCTTCTGACTGTCCTTCCAGCTCTGTACTGGTACCTGTCAGGGAAAGTTCTCCTGCCTTTGTCCGCATCATCGCCACATAGGCATTCGCATTTAACGCATCTAACTTTATTTCCATCTGTTTTCCTTCTTTCATGTCGTATGTTTTCTTTTTATTTAATTGAAGAAATTTCGGATTCTGGTACACAAATCTTCCCAGGCATTTACCAGTCCGGAAAGGATTCCGTACCTTTCATTCTGGCTTTCCTTTAACTCATTGATTTTCCAGTTAATGTCATCCTCCACTGCATCAATGTTATCCACATATCCCTGATAGCTGGTTTTCAGTTCTCCGCTCTCACACATGTCATAAATATGCTGTGCTTTACTTCCTTTCCAAAAGCATTCATAAAATGTAGGCATGTTACTGTGAATACGCTTGATATCGTCTATGGATTCTTTTGCATCATCTATCCCATTGTAGGCACCACGAAGTCTGGATATCCACTCGTCTATGGTATCAATTTCTGCCTGACATGCTGCCTGTTCTCCTTCATTGCTCTGCTTTTGAGATTTCAG
>JAAYPT010000040.1 GCA_012519695.1 Clostridiales bacterium
ACCTGTTCATATATCTTGTTTTCCATACAAATTTTCCTTTTCTTTCCTACTTTCAAAATCTAGATTGCACAAGGCAAACCTAAACTATATCATACACTTTTTTCTCCTGATTGTAAATGTCTCTTTGGAAAAAGGCAACCATTTGTTCGTAATTTTGTGTGTCTTGTATTTCTAAAAATAACATGGTAAAATTAATGAAAAATATTCTCATGATTTATTATACGAAAGAGGTGTTTCAATATGAACGCAAAAGTTACACTGGGAAAAACAGGAATCACCACCAATAAAAATGGATTTGGTGCACTTCCGATTCAACGAATTTCTACTGAAGATGCAGGAAAATTATTACGAAAAGCTTATGACGCAGGAATTACTTTCTTCGATACTGCTCGTTTTTATACTGACAGCGAAGCTAAAATCGGCGAAGCACTTTCCGATGTCAGAGAACATATATTTATTGCCACAAAAACGGCTGCACAAAACGGTACAGATTTTTGGAAAGATTTACGAACCAGTCTTTCCCTTTTAAAAACAGACTATATCGACTTATATCAATTCCACAATCCTTCTTTTTGTCCAAAACCTGGAGATGGCACCGGATTATACGAAGCTATGGAACAGGCAAAATCGGAAGGTAAGATTCGCCACATCGGAATTACCAATCACCGACTTACGGTTGCCCATGAAGCAATTGACAGTGGGCTCTACGAAACCTTACAATTTCCGTTCTGTTATCTCGCTACGGAAAAGGATTTGGAAGTAGTGAAGCGATGCAAAGAAGAAAACATGGGATTCATTGCTATGAAAGCCTTATCCGGTGGACTAATTACCAATTCTGCCGCTGCTTATGCTTATCTGGATCAATTTGACCATGTTCTTCCTATCTGGGGTGTACAACGCGAACAAGAATTAGACGAATTTTTAAGCTATATCCAACATCCACCTGTTTTAACACCGGAACTTCAAAAAGTCATTGATACAGACCGCGCACAACTTGCCGGAAACTTCTGTCGTGGTTGCGGATACTGTATGCCAACTTGTCCGGTAGGAATCGAAATCAATAACTGTGCCCGTATGTCATTGTTACTACGCCGTTCGCCTTCTGAACTTCAGCTTACCCCGGAAGTTCAGGCAAAAATGAAAAAAATTGAGGATTGCATCCATTGCAACCAATGTAGTGCCCATTGCCCTTATGGCTTAGACACACCGAAACTATTGGAAGAAAATTATAAAGATTATGTAGAAGTTTTAAATGGAAAGCCACTGTAAAATATATTACTTTAAGATTAGAAAACACTGCTAAGAACCTATAGTTTGAGCTCTTAACAGTGTTTTTCTTTTTTAATATTCTATGATAACTACAATACAAATTCCAACTGGCAATCACAAGGTTCTGCTTCTGCCAATTCACGGTTGTATTCCTTTGCTTCAACACATCCAAGTGCATGGTAAAATGCCTGAGACTCTTTGGCAGAATGTGCGGAAATATACAATTTTTGAGCACCTAATTCTGTTGCCGCCTCCACAGCATACGAAAATAATTGCTTTCCAATACCATTTCCTCTGCTTTCCTCTGAAACATGGATGCAAGAAAGTTGCAGGTATTGTTTTTCAGAGCCAAAAAAACTATTTTCCACTGAGGTAAACCCTACCAAACGTTCTTCTGTAAACGCTCCAAATACTGCACCTCCGGTATTTACAGTATTCTTTAAGCATTTTACCAGAAAAACATACTGTTCTTTTGTCCATTCATCAACAAATGGTATATCTTTAAGCTGCCACTTTCCTGATTCCTTTCGCCAGCATTGTGTTACAACCTGATGACGGTGAAATCCCTGAAACAAGGGAAGTTCTATCTCTTCTTGCTTTAATTTCTTATATATCATGAAAATATCCTACTCTCTTACCTGACCATTTCCATAAATGATATATTTGGTAGTTGTTAATTCTTTCAATCCCATAGGTCCTCTTGCATGAAGCTTTTGTGTACTGATACCTATTTCAGCTCCAAACCCAAACTCGAACCCATCTGTAAATCTGGTAGAAGCATTTACATATACAGCTGCCGCATCAATTTCATTCAGGAATTTTTGTGCATTTGCATAGTCTTTGGTAATAATTGCTTCTGAATGTCCGGTATTATATTTATTGATATGCGCAATTGCCTCTTCAATAGAAGATACCGTTTTAATGGAAAGAATATAATCTAAGTACTCTTTTCCCCAGTCTTCTTCTGTTGCCGCCTGAATTGTTGCACAAGCTTCTCGGCTCTTTTCATCTCCACGCAATTCTACATTTTTTTCTTTTAAACGTTCTGCTAATTTTGGAAGTAATGCATCCTTTACCTTCTCATGAACCACTAAGGACTCACAAGCATTGCATACACCGATTCGCTGTGTTTTGGCATTAAAGATAATATTAATTGCCATATCTAAATCTGCGGTTTCATCTACAAATATATGACAATTTCCAGTACCTGTTTCAATTACCGGAACAGTTGCCTTTTCTACTACAGTACGAATTAAACCGGCACCGCCTCTTGGAATTAAAACATCTACATATTCGTTCATACGCATAAATTCTTCGGCAGTTTCATGGCTGGTATCTGTAATAAGCTGAATCGCATGAATTGGCAATCCGCATTTACGAAGTGCCTCTTGCATAGTTTTTGCTATAGCATTATTGGAATGAATAGCATCCTTTCCACCTCGAAGAATTACCACATTTCCTGCTTTAAAACAAAGTCCGAATGCATCTGCGGTAACATTTGGTCTGGACTCATAAATAATTCCAATAACTCCTAATGGTACACGTTTCTGTCCAATCATCAATCCATTTGGACGTTGTTTCATATACAGCACTTCTCCTACCGGATCTTCTAATCCTGCAATCTGGCGCAATCCTTCTGCCATTTGTGCGATTCTGGATTCTGTCAGTTGCAAACGATCCTGTAAGGCTATTGGCATATTATTTTCTCTTGCAGTCTCCATATCTGTTGCATTTGCCTCTAACAGCAAGTTCATATCTGCCATCAAATAATCCGCAGCCGTAGCCAATAGTTTATTTTTCTCGTTTACAGACAATACACGCAGTACTGCTTCTGCTTCACGCGCATTTTTTCCGATTTGTTCTAATGTACTATTCATTCTATTTCCTCCCTTTCTGTTACAATTACATCCAGTTTTGTATCATAACTATCTGTTGGTATACAATCTATGATTTGTGCCGCATAAGCTGCACCTATTTTTCGACATGACGGAAATCTTGCAAAATATCGATCATAGAATCCTTTTCCGTATCCAATGCGATTTCTGTTTTTATCAAAACCAAGTCCAGGTACTATTACAAGCGGAGTCTTCTCACTAATGGAATATTCTCCTATTGGCTCCATAATACTAAAAGCACCCTTTTGAAATTCAGACAAAGACATCACCTGAAAAAAATCCATATTCTCACCGTCGGTTCTTGGAAATGCAACTTTCTTTCCCGCTATCAATGCCTTTTGGGCTAATGGAAGTACATCTACTTCATTTCCTAACGGATAATAGCAATATATGATTTCTGCATGTTCCTTTTCAATAATATTCCATATTTTTTCACATATGGTATTGGAATAACTCCTGCATTGTGCACTTGTTAATGCACTTCGTGTTTTCTTTAATTCAGCTCTAATTTGCTGTTTTCTTTCCATACTTTTCCCCAAGATTTTCAATGCTTCCATCCGGATTTATCATATCTATATTATTGAGCTGCGCCTGTAAATTTCTCTTCACGCTTGCAATATATTCCTGTCTTAAAAGTGCCTGTTCTTTTTTCTCTGCTTCGGTTAATCCCTCAGCCTTTGATTTTCGTGCTAATGCGTTGATACGTTCAATCTTACTGTCTTCCATGCTATTCTCCTTATCCAATACTTTCTTCTATAAAATCCGCTATGTAAAAATCTTCATTTCTATGCTGTTGAAATAATGTGCCTGTAAATTCTCCTTCAAAAATCTCATGAAGCACTCCTACATCTTTTGCATTTGCAATAATCATATCCGCTCCGGAAAGAGTTGCTATTTTTGCAGCGGTAAGCTTCGTTGCCATGCCACCAGTTCCAACATCACTTCCCGGTGTATCTTTTGCCATAGACATAACGCTTTCATCCAGATTTTCTACTACCTTAATTAATTCTGCTTTTGGATTCTTATGCGGATCATCTGTAAATAAACCGTCAATATCCGACAACAAAATCAACAAATCCGCTCCCACCAAAGAAGCTACAATTGCAGATAAGGTATCGTTATCACCGAATTGCATTTCGTAAGTAGATATTGTATCATTTTCATTTACAACGGGAATTACTCCCATTTGAAAAAGTTCCTCAAAGGTATTCTGTGCATTTTTTCTGGAAACATTGTTTAACATCGTTCCTTTTGTCATTAAGACCTGACCTGCAATATGATTATACTCGGAAAAAAGTCGCTGATAAGTCATCATAAGTCTTGCCTGTCCTACAGCAGCACATGCCTGCTTGGTAGATATGTTTTTCGGACGTTCTGCCAGACCGATTACTTTTCTTCCTACTGCAATGGCTCCTGAACTTACTAAGCACACATCTATTCCGCGATTGTGAATATCGCATAATTCTCGTACCAGCTTCTCTACTTTGGGGTAATTAAGACCACCTGTTTCTTCATGCATCAACGAAGATGAACCTATTTTCACAACTACTCGTTTTTTATTTTTTAAATATTCCTTTGTTTTCATATTCATTTCCTTGCCTTGGTCTTATTATTCTATATGCTTATACATACACCTTATTACTTTATCACATTTCAGTGAAAAAGCCTAGACTAAAATCAAAAAACTACGATTCTGTCATTTTTGCATTTGGATAAATCCGTTCCATACGCTTATCATCGAAATGACTATCCAACCACTCATCTACTGCATTATGCGATTCCTTTCCCTGGGCTCTGTCACTATATCTTGCTAATGCTCCTGCTGAAATAATAATGTTTACAATCATAAATATCACAAATATATAGCTGAGAATTTTTCCTATTTTCATTGGAATTCGCTCAATCCATTTTGCAAAGAAGGGATAAAACAGCTTCATCCACACTAACGCTGCAATTCCCCAGAAGAAACAATATAATAAGTTAATACGCCCTCCAAGATTAAACGGAATATCACTATAATCCCAAAATACTGTACCAAAACATATTTCCGTAAATACGCTACATATGTATTCATAGGCTCCGCCTAAAAATGTTCCTGCCAGAAAGATATATCGATCTTCTTTATTGCGATAACGATACAAAAGCATGGTAATTCCCGCAACTCCAATTCCCCATACTAAGCTAAAGGGACCATAAACCACACTACTTCTACTCATAAGTTTTCCCATTGTCAACCAACAGAAAATCGTTTCCGTAATATCTCCCAGAAATGCTCCCAAAAAGAAAATCCAGACAATTTTGTGGAAACCGCATCCATAAGCAAAAACCGTTTCTTTTAATTGCTTTTCCCGTTGCTCTTCTTCACTTTCTAACGTTTTCTTCTTCTGACCCGGAAAAGCACGTTCCATACGTCGTTCTACTCTGGAAGTAATCGCATTCCTAAGTGACTTGGATGCTTGAGAAAATCCCTCTGCGATTTCGTCCATACGAGCAGCATTTTTCTTTCCACGATACAATACAGTTAAAGTTGTCACCATATCCAACAACAATAATACTACCAAAATAATTAGTATTATATTTCCTGCCAGACGTGGGATTTTTGGTATGATTCCAAGTAATAACGGATTCACTAATTTTATTAGCAGTGTTCCTAAAGCTCCCCAAAATACAGCATATTTCAGGCAAACATATCCGCCTACCTGAAACTTCATATGAGAATAGTCCCACATTCGTATTTGAAATACTTTTTCTAATACAACGCCTGTAACCAATTCAATCACGGAGCCTATAATCATACAGCCCAAAAATAAATAGAACCAGTCACTCCGTAAAGAATCCAGAAATATTGATAGAAATACCATGGAAAATCCGTAAACCGGACAAACAATCCCATTTAAAAAGCCTCGGTTTACCAACTTTCTTTTTCCATATATGGCATGTATTACCTCTAAAATCCATCCTAAGAAACTATAAATCAAAAATAGCCATGCCATTTCATATACGCTGAATAACATATTTTTCTTTTCTCCTTTGTATTAGGAATCGGAAACGATATTTTGAAGCCAAATTCCTTTCTTTACTAAAGCATATCCTATGAAACACTTGATGGTTTCTATCAACTGACAACTTAAATACACCCATACAATTGGCATATCGGTAAATCTGGATAATACATAGGCAAGCGGAATATCCACCAACCATACATACACACTGTCAAACAGCACAGTAATCCATGTTTTACCACCGGATCTTAACGTAAAATAACATCCATGCATAAAGGCATACAATGGCATACATGCCGCCGCGATTAAAATAAAACGAGTTGCCAGCTCCTGCACATTGTTAGAGGTATTATAAATCTTCGGGAAGAACGGAGATATGATTGCCAGCAAACTTCCGAATATCACGCAGGTTCCTACGGTAAATACTAATAATTTACGGTCTGTATCCTTTGCTTCTTCCATCTTACCTGCCCCTAAAAGTTGTCCTACTAATATGGCAATGGCACTTCCCATAGATAAAAATACTACATTAAACAGATTGGAAACCGTACTGGAAATATTTAACCCAGCGACTACCGCCAAACCTCTCACAGAATAACATTGCATTAAAAATGCCTGTCCTATGGACCATGCTGCTTCATTTAACAATAACGGAATTCCCTTTTTGATAATTTCAAGTGTCAATACCTTAGGGATTCGCATACTGGCATATGCACCAACAATAAAGTTATGTCTCTCACGATTTTTGTGTGTCCAATAAATCAATATAAAACATTCTGCAAAACGCGCAATATCAGTAGAAATAGCCGCTCCGATTGCACCGAGCTTTGGTGCTCCAAAACTTCCGAAAATCAAGAAGAAGTTTCCCACCATATTTAATAATACTGCAACAATTCCAATTTTCATCGGTACAAGCGTTTCTCCGGTTTCACGCAACGTACTTGCATATGTCTGGGATATAGCATAAGGAATTAATCCTATCATAATAACTGATAAATATTCTTTCCCGAACTGCAATGTTTTCCCAATATCTCCTTCTTGAGAACCTTCATGCAAATATAACATGATTAAATCTTCTCCGAAAAAGAAAAATAGTCCCATTGCTACTACTGCCATAAGCATACATACCAAAAATTTAAAACGAAAGGTATTTCGAACGCCTTCTCTATTTCCCTGTCCATAATATTGAGCCGTAAAAATCCCTGCACTGGATACTCCACCAAATACACAGATATTAAATACTACAATTAGCTGGTTTACAATGGCAACACCACTCATTTGCTCGGTTCCCACTTGTCCCACCATAATATTGTCTAAAAGGCTCACGAAATTGGTAATTCCATTTTGAATGATAATGGGAATTACCACTAATAATACCATTTTATAAAATTCTTTTGTTCCTATATATTTTCTTAAAACATTCTGGTTCATTATGAATCCTCTCTATTTTTCAATAGTAATAACTGGACAAGTATATCATATTTCCTTAAAAAAAACCACTTCTTGACTAAATATTACAATTTAGAAAAGAAGTGGTTCTTCAACTAATCTTTATTTAACTTTTTATTACTGAACTGTAATAATCTTCTTTGGACATTTTTCTGCGCACAGACCACATCCGGTACATTTCTCATAATCAATATGAGCAATGTTGTCAGTTACAGTAACTGCTCCGCTTGGACAATTCTTTTCGCAAAGATGACAGCCGATACATCCAACAGAACATGCCGCCATAACATCTTTACCTTTATCCTTAGAACTACACTGTACTTTCTGTTTTGCATCGTAAGGTACAAGCTCGATTAGGTGTTTTGGACATGCTGCAACACACTTACCACAAGCCTTACAAACCTCTTTATCTACTAATGCAATTCCATTTACAATATGTATTGCATCAAATGGACATGCCTTCACACAGCTTCCATAGCCAAGACATCCATAATTACAGGACTTTGGTCCGCCGTTTGGCACAAATGCCATTGCTGCACAATCTTCGATACCTGTGTATTCATAATCATGTTTTGCTTTTTCGCAGTCACCGGCACATTTTACAAATGCAACTTTTCGTGTGCCTTCTTCCGCTGCAACACCCATGATTTCACCGATCTTTGCAGCTACCGGTGCTCCACCTACCGGACACTGATTAACTGGAGCTTCTCCTTTGGAAATTGCTGCTGCCAAACCTGAACATCCTGCATATCCACATCCACCACAGTTATTTCCTGGAAGTACGCCTAAAATAGCTTCTTCTTTTTCATCTACTTCTACTTTAAATTTTTCTCCGAAAATTCCAAGGAAAAATCCAAGTATAATACCTGTTCCGCCTACGGCAAGGGCGGCAATGATAATTGCTGTAAAATTCATATTCATTCCCTCCTAAATCATGCCTGAGAATCCCATAAAGGCGATTGACATTAAACTGGCTGTAATCAACACGATGGCTGTTCCTTTAAAACGTTCCGGAATGTCATTGTATTCAATCTTTTCACGAATTCCTGCCATAATTACAATTGCAATCAAAAATCCAACTGCTGTTGCAAATCCATTTACTACACTTTCAAGAATTCCATATGCCTTAGTTACATTGGTAAGTGCTACTCCTAATACTGCACAGTTTGTTGTGATCAGTGGAAGGTACACTCCCAAGGACTCATACAGTGGCGGCATATTCTTTTTCAAGAACATTTCTACGAACTGTACTAATGATGCAATAACTAAGATAAACACAATGGTCTGTAAATATGAAATATTTAAAGGTGCCAATATGAACTTATAAATCAATGCTGTTACAAATGAGGATAAGGTAATAACGAATACAACTGCTCCTCCCATTCCTGCTGCGGTTTCTGTCTTCTTAGATACACCAAGAAATGGACAGATTCCAAGGAACTGACTTAATACGACATTATTTACAATGGCAGAGCCAATTGCAATAATCAATAATTCTTTCATCTAAATCTGCCTCCTATTCTTCTGTTTTCTTGGTCTCAGATTTACCGGTACACATAGCAGACTGTGAACAGCTTGCACAATCTCCTGTAATACATCCGGATGGTTCTGCTAAAGGTTTTCCCTTCTTCTCCATCTTGTCACGCACTACATTCATACCTGCTACTAAAAATGCCAGTACAAGGAATGCTCCAGGTGCCATAACAAATACGGTGATTCCAAGCATAGAACCAAGAATCTGACGAACCAAACCAATCAAGGTCAAACCAATGGTAAATCCAAGTCCCATTCCAAGTCCATCGAAAATAGATGGCACAACCGGGTTCTTAGAAGCATAACTTTCTGCTCTACCTAAAATAATACAGTTTACAACAATCAAAGGAATATATACACCTAATGCAGATGATAAGGAAGGTGTATATGCCTGCATTAAGAACTGTACTACGGTAACCAATGATGCAACGATAACGATATAAGCCGGCATACGCACACCATCTGGTATAATTTTACGAAATGCTGAAATCAACAAATTGGACATAACTAAAACTACGGTTGTAGAAAGTCCCATTCCAAGTCCATTAATTGCAGATGATGTAACCGCAAGTGTTGGACACATTCCAAGCATTAATACAAAGGTAGGATTTTCCTTAATAATACCATTATATAATCTTTCAACATACTTATTCATACTTAGTTACCTCCTTGCAATGCTTCGTTGAAGTATACCAAACATGCATTTACTCCATTTGTGATGGCTCTGGAGGAAATTGTTGCACCAGTAACTGCTTCTATTTCGTTATCCGCAGATGGTGTAGTCTTTACAACTGAAAATGATTCTTCATTCTTATTATTGAATTGATTCTTAAAATCATCTTCATTTACCAGCATACCCAAACCTGGAGTCTCACTAATTGAAGTAATGGAATATCCATTTACAGTTCCATCTACCTGAATACCAACGGAAAATGTAATATCTGCCTGACTTCCTTCATGAGAAGTAACATTGATAACATATCCAATTACATTTCCAGATTTATCAAGTGCATTTGTTACTCCAATAATCTCATCGTTTGTATAATCGCTTTTTGCTATGATTTTTTCTGCATTTTCTGCTGTGAAGTCTGCGTTATCTTCAAAAGAATCTGCATCTTTAAATACTTCTCGATATGCTGCATCCTGCGCTGCTTTATTTGCCTTAGCAATAGGTTCCTTGGTGATTTCATTTACTGCACCGAGGATAAATCCAAGAATTAAGGTAAATGCAGTTAATACTAATGCATCATGCACAATTTTCTTATTCATGCTGCTTTACCTCCTTTTTCTGACCAAATGCCTTTGGGATGGTAAGTTTCTCAATAATTGGAACTAACAGGTTACTCAAAATAATTGCGAAAGATACACCTTCTGCATTTGCACCAAATGTACGGAATAATCCAGTTAAAATACCAAGTAGAATACCATACACTACTTTACCCATTGGAGTAATTGGGGATGTTACATAGTCAGTTGCCATAAAGAATGCACCTAACATTAATCCACCACCGCAAAGCTGTGCTGTGATATAATTTCCATCCAACCCATGTCCACCGAATAATGCAATAAATACAACAAAACTTACGATATATGTACCTGGGATTGTTAAATCAATAACACCCATTAAAATCAAGAAGATTGCTCCTACTAAGATTGCAATTGTTGATGTTTCACCAATGGTTCCTGCGGTAGTACCGATTAACATTTTCATGGTATCTACACTCTCACCATTACGAATCAAAGCCAAAGGTGTTGCTCCTGTGTATGCATCGCAGTTAAAATTTGTCATAGTTCCTGCAAAAGATACTAAAAGGAAACATCTTGCTCCAAGGGCTGGATTCATAAAGTTCTGTCCAAGTCCACCAAACATCATTTTTACAATTACGATTGCAAATACACTTCCTAATACTGCCTGCCAAATTGGCAATCCGCTTGGAAGGTTTAATGCAAGTAACAAACCGGTTACTACTGCACTCAAATCATTGATTGTACTTTTTTTATGTATTAGCAATTCGAAAACCCATTCAGAAACTACACAGGTTGCAATACAAACTGCTATTAAAATTAATGCTCTTAATCCAAAATTCCAAATACCAAAAACACTTGCCGGTAATAAAGCAATGATTACATAAAGCATGATTCTGGCTGTTGTATCTTTGGCACGGACATGTGGTGATGAAGATACGTTATATAAATCACTCACAATAAGCCACCTCTTTCTTCGTTATTTTTTATTTCTTCTTTCTGCAAGTATTTGTTTCTTCATTGTCTTAATGGACTGTGCTAACGGACGTTTTGCCGGGCAGATGAAGCTACAGCTTCCGCACTCGATACATTCCATTCCGTTCCACTTTTCAAAGCTTGCCATATCACCATGCTCGCTCATTTTTGCAAGCTTAGATGGTACAATTCGCTCCGGACAAGCTTCTACACAACGTCCACAATTAATACATGCAGTGGTTTCACTTGCTGCTACATCATCTTTTGTAAGACAAAGTAAAGAGGATGATGTCTTTGTTGTTGGAATATCCAGTCCAAACATAGCAAATCCCATCATTGGTCCACCAGAAATAATTTTCTCTGGCTGTGTCTTGAATCCACCTGCTGCTTCAAGAATCTCAGCATAACTCATACCAATACAAATATTAAAGTTACCCGGCTCTTTTACTGCATCACCTGTAACTGTAAATATTCTATTCATAACAGGTTTTCCAAGTTTTACTGCATTATATATAGAAATCAATGTTTCTACGTTATCAACAATACATCCTGCATCTGCCGGCAACATTGTTGAATTAATTTCTCTATGTGTGGTTGCATAAATCAACTGACGTTCTCCACCCTGTGGATATTTCGTCTGTAACGGACAGACTTCCATGCGTGGTTCGTCTTTTACCAACTCCTGTAATTTTGCAATTGCGTCCGGCTTATTATTTTCAACTCCGAAAATACCTTTTGCATGATCAAAAAGTTTCAGAACAATTCTCATACCTTCTACTAATAACTCCGGATTCTCAATCATACGACGATAATCCGCTGTCAGGTATGGTTCACATTCTGCGCAGTTTGCAATAATGTAATCAATTTTTTCTGGCTCTTTTGGAGATAATTTTACATGGGTAGGGAATCCTGCTCCACCCATTCCTACTACACCAGCTTCTTTCACCTTGTTGATAATCTCCTCTTTGGAAAGAGAATCAATATCATCTACCGGGTGATATTCCACTTCTTTCATTTCGCCATCATTTTCAATAATGATGGAATTCACCATGTCCCCAACGGCTCCACGGCGTGGCTGAATTGCCTTAACTGTACCGGATACAGATGAATAAATCGGTGAAGATACAAAACCTCCTGCTTCTGCTATCTTCTGTCCTCGTAACACTGTATCACCCACAGCTACGACAGGACTTGCCGGTGCTCCGATATGTTGTGATATTGGATATACCAGTTCGCCTTTGGGTAATAATTCACGAATTGGCTTATCCTTGGAAAATTCTTTTCCATCATGTGGATGAACGCCGCCTTTAAATGTCATTAAACCCATTTTTCGTGCCCCACTTTCTCTATAAAATGTATGTTTCTTATTTGTTATTCTATAAAGATTCTTTCCTCCTTTATGAATAACTTTATCAATATAATTATAGCACAATTTTCTCACAATAGTATATATTTTTTGTACTTTTTTACATACTTTTGCTGTTTTTTTTCGTGTAATTTGTATTATTTATACTATTAATTGTATTTATAATCGTTTGACCTAGTCTCAAAATATGTTATACTTGTCTAGAAAGGAGCATTTAGACATATGAAAACTTGGCAGAATGAAATCCCCTTTTGCAGGGACAATCCTATTACAGAAGCACTCTTTCCGGAGAACGCTGTATTTTTTGATATCGAAACCACTGGTTTTTCTGCAAAACATACGCAAGTCTACTTAATTGGCTGTGCTGCCCGAAAGGGAAATGTGATTTGCACTACCCAATTTTTTGCAGAAAATTCTTTAGATGAAAAACTGATTTTAAATGCTTTTTCCGAATTATTAACGCATTATGACATCTTAATTACTTTTAATGGCGTGGGTTTTGATATTCCATATCTTCAAGGGAGATATCATTATCATTCTCTCATGGAACCTTTTGAAAATTTTGAATATCTTGATATTTATAAATCACTCTCTAAATACAAGCATATTTTAAAACTAGAAAATTTAAAGCAAAAAACAATTGAATTATTTCTGGGAATCCAGAGAAAAGACTTATATTCCGGTGGGGAATTAATCAATATATATGACAGTTATGTGAAAGAGCCTTCCGAAGATGCTCTTAATCTTTTACGCCTTCACAATTATGAAGATGTAACAGGAATGATTGACTTGCTTCCAATTCTTTCTTATGTTCAACTATTTGATGGGAACTTTAAAGTAACCAAATATGAGACATGCACTTACGAAGAATATGAAGGGGGCGAAGCCTTAGAACTTCACCTTGACTTAAAGCCTGTTTTTCCTTTACCCAAACGCTTTTCCTATGGATTTCAGGATATTTATCTTACCGGATTTCAAAATAACGTTAAACTTAAGGTTAAAATCTACCAGGGTGAATTAAAATACTTTTACTCTAACTATAAGGATTACTATTACTTGCCCAAAGAGGATATGGCAATCCACAAAAGCGTTGCTTTCTATGTAGACAAGAACTACCGTACAAAGGCAAAGGCAGCTACTTGTTACAGTAAAAAAACCGGTTGTTTTTTACCTCAATACGAAGAGATTTTCGTTCCTTACTTTAAGTTAGAATTTCACGACAAAGTGCTATATTTTGAAATGACGGAAGATTTTACAGACTCTGTTAACGCACAAAAAAACTACGCTTTGCATTTATTAAAACATTTACTGACAACAAAAGCTTAACTGCTTTTTCGTACAGACAAAAAGAGGAATTCCAAAACCGGAATTCCTCTTTCTATTTATGCGTTTTTCATCGCTATGCTTTTTCAAAGAAAAATGATTGTTTTCTCTGATAGTTTAATTCTTTGTAGTTCATAATCTGTTCCGTGCTTCCAATGAAAAGAACACCTTCTTTTGTTAAAGCATCATTAAATTTCTTATATATCTCTTCCTTGGCTTCTTCGGTAAAATAGATTAATACATTTCTACAAACAATCAAGTGGCAACCACTTGGATATGAGTCTTTTAATAAATTATGCTCTTTGAACTCAACCTGGCGTTTGATTTCGTCTGCAATCTGGTAAGAAGCTCCTATTTTCTTGAAGTACTTCTTTTTAAACTCTTCCGGTACCGATGCAATACTCTTTTCATTGTAAAGACCAAGTCGTGCCTTATCCAATACCTGTTTATCAATATCAGTGGCAATAATTTTAATCTGATTCAATGGTACATGCTTTGATAAAGCCATAACCAATGAATATGGTTCATCTCCAGTAGAACATGCCGCACTCCAAATCTTAAGATTCTTTCCGAACTTCTGAACCAAAGTAGGAAAGACCTCCTTGTCTAAAATCTGCCATTGTTCTGGATTACGATAGAACTCTGACACATTGATTGTAAGGAAGTTTACAAACTGCTCAAACTTCTCGTTATCTTTTTTAATCAATGCTACATATTCTTTATAGTTGCTAATATTATTTTTTGTAATCAGCGTATCAATTCTACGCTTCATTTGCTTTTCTTTATAAGCATTCAAATCAATTTTGGTTAATCCAAAAATGTCCTTTTTGAACTCTTCATACCCGGTAAACATAGTTATATTCACCTACTCTTTCGTATTATAGATGTTCCTACTCTGCGTCTGCTGCTTCCTCTTCTTCTGGAACTAATAATGCTTTTACACTTAAGCTGATTTTCTTTTCTTCTTCATTGAAGTCAACAACCTTAGCTTCGATTTCCTGTCCAACGCTTAATACGTCTGAAGGTTTTTCAACATGCTCTTTGGAAATCTGAGAAACATGAAGTAATGCATCTACTCCTGGAGCAAGTTCTACGAATGCGCCAAAGTCTGTCATTCTTGCAACTACACCTTTTACAACAGTACCTACTGCATATTTAGAAGCTGCATCTTTCCATGGGTTTTCATCTTCAAATTTCATGCTTAATGCAATCTTATTTTCGTTAATGTCTTTGATGAATACTTTAACAACATCGCCAACTTTGAATACTTTCTTAGGATTCTCTACTCTGCCCCAAGACATTTCAGAAATATGAAGTAATCCGTCAGCTCCGCCTAAATCGATAAATGCACCGAAGTCTGTTACATTCTTAACAGTTCCTTCCATTACATCGCCAACTTTAATCTTTGCAAATAATTCTTTCTGTAATTCAGCCTTCTTAGCAACTAATAACTGCTTTCTGTCACCGATGATTCTTCTTCTGCGTGGATTGAACTCAGTGATTACGAATTCGATTTCCTGATCTTTGTATTTGCTCAAGTCTTTTTCGTATGTATCAGATACGAGACTTGCAGGAATAAAGATTCTTGCTTCATCGATTACTACGCTTAATCCGCCATCCAATACCTGTGCAACCTTTGCTGTAAGCACTTCTTTGTTATTGAATGCTTCTTCTAATCGCTTGCTTCCTTTTTCAGCAGCAAGACGTTTGTATGTCAACAATACCTGACCTTCGCCATCATTCACCTTAAGCACTTTTGCTTCCATGGTGTCTCCTACGGATACAACTGTAGTCAAGTCAACATTTGGTTCATTTGTATATTCGTTACGGGTAATGATTCCATCGGACTTGTAACCAATATTCAAGATGATCTCGTCTGGTTTCACATCAATAACGGTACCGTCGACTACCTCTCCATTTCTTATTGTTTTAAATGATTCTTCCAGCATTTGTTCAAAACTCATTTCTGACATTTTTTTGAACCTCCTCAATAATTTTGTTTGGGGTAGAAGCCCCTGCGGTAATACCTACGCTATTAATGGACTGTAATTTAGACAAATCCAAATCCTTCAGTGTCTGTATATAGCAAGTATTTTCACATTCTTTTTTACATATTTCAAATAACTTTTGCGTATTGGAACTGGTCTTTCCACCAATCACAATCATTGCATCCACATTTGCGGCAATTTTTCTTGCTTCTGCCTGCCGTTCCTGAGTTGCATTGCAAATTGTATTTAAAACAATTATATCATAACCTTTTTCTGTAATAATTTCAACTAATTCTTTAAATTTCTTGTTGTTAAATGTCGTTTGGGAAACCACACATATTTTTTTATCCGTTTTTAAGGTAAAATTCTGTGCTTCCTGTAGGTTGGAAATCACTGTCGTTTCCTCCGGGTTGCTACTCCAACCACGGATTCCCTGAACTTCCGGATGTTCTTCGTTTCCAATGATTACTACATGATAATTATCATTGCTGTACTTTTCTACTAACCGATGTATTTTCAATACAAATGGACAGGTCGCATCTACATATGAGATATTTTCCCTTTTTAGTAAATCGTAAACTTCTTTTCCCACACCATGAGAACGAATTACTACGGTACCATCTTTACAGTCTTTTAAGGCTTCCTGTGTTTCTATTACGCAAACGCCTCTTTTTTCTAAATCTTTTACTACTTCTTCATTGTGTATGATAGGACCATAAGTATATATTTTACCATTTTTTTCTTCGGTTTGCTGATATACCTTATCTACCGCTCGCTTTACACCGAAACAGAATCCGGCACTTTTTGCAAGTATTACTTCCATAAATCATGTCCTCTTTTTTATTACTGTTGTTTTTCTTTTACCAGCTTTAATATTTCTGCAACAACTTCATCAATGGTCATATTGGAACTATCCACTAAAATTGCATCTTCTGCTTGTTTTAACGGAGCAATTTCACGATGCATATCACGATAATCTCTATCCTTGATATCTGCACAGATTTCTTCCAAACTGCATGCCTGTCCTTTTTCCTGTAATTCTAAGAAACGTCTTTTCCCACGAGTTTCTACGCTTGCCGTTAGATAAATCTTCACTTGCGCATTCGGCAGTACACAAGTTCCAATATCTCTTCCGTCCATGATAACATCCTGAGTTTCTGCTAATTTACGCTGCAACTCTAAAAGTTTTGTACGCACTTTTCCATATACACTTATAGTAGACGCGGTATTTCCCACCTCTTCCGTACGAATAAATCCGTTTACATTTTCTCCATTTAAAAGCACTTGCTGCTCTCCGTTTTCATACGAAATAGATACTGTAATCTCCTCGCATGCCTTAGAAACTTCCTGTTCCTTTTCTCTATCTACGCCATTTCGGATACAATATAATGCCATAGCACGAAACATTGCGCCGGTATCCACATAGATATAGGACAATTCCTTTGCTACCTTTTTCGCTATCGTGCTCTTTCCGGCTCCCGCCGGTCCATCAATTGCTATGTTAAAAGCCATATTATTCCTCTTTTCTTTTATTTTATACTATCGCCTGCCAAATATCCGGTAGACCATGCTATCTGTAAATTAAATCCTCCGGTCAAAGCATCTAAATCTAATACTTCGCCTACAAAAAACAACCCATTTACTAACTTGGATTCCATTGTAGATGGATTGATCTGCTTCACGCTGACACCACCTCGCGTAATAATCGCCTCATTAAAATCACGAAAGTGTGATAAGGTCAATGGAAAATGTTTTATCATTTTAACCAAGTGTTGTCGCTCTTCTTTGGTGATTTCATTCACTTTCTTTTCTGGTGATATTCCACTCAAACGAATCATTACCGGTATTAGTTTTGCCGGAAACAGCTTTTGAACTGCATTCTTATACTGCCGATTTTGATTTTCTTCAAAATCACGCAAAATACGTTTATCTAACTGTTCCTCCGTCAGTGCCGGTTTTAAGTCTATCGTCATCTGTAAAGGCATTTTTTCAATATAATCATTGATTGCACTGCTGGCACTTAATATCAGCGGACCGCTCACGCCATAATGAGTAAATAACATCTCTCCAAAGGCTTCATAGAGCTTTTTCCCGTCTTTTTCTATCTCTATGGATACATTTTTTAAGGATAGCCCTTGGAGTTTCTGAATCCATGATTCTTCCACTTCTAGCGGCACCAGTGCCGGATGCAATTTTGTCACTGTATGCCCTGCCTCTTTTGCAAAGCGATATCCATCTCCGGTAGAGCCGGTAGACACATAGGAACACCCTCCGGTTGCCACAATTACCTGTTTGGCTTCCAGTGTTTTTCCATTTGACAGTATGACTCCTTCTATCTGATTATCTTCTATCTTCAATTCCTTTACTTCTGAGTGAAGCCGAATTTCTACTCCATGTTTTTCTAACGCACGCTTTAATACCGCTATTACATCTGACGAATGATCCGACTGAGGGAAAACCCGTTCTCCACGTTCTGTCTTTATTCGTAATCCATTTTGTTCAAAAAAATCCATTACCTGATAGTTGCTAAAGGTATAAAATGCGCTATATAAAAACTTACTGTTTCGCATTACATTTTGAAACAATTCTTCTGTATCACAAGCATTTGTAATATTACAACGCCCTTTTCCTGTAATATAAATTTTCTTTCCAAGCTTTTCGTTTTTCTCCAGCAGAACTACTTTGTGTCCCTTTTCTGCTGCCTGAATTGCAGCAAACATTCCCGCAGCTCCGCCACCAATTACAATTACGTTACTCATTTTTTTCTCCTAATCCTCTATAACGCATTTTCATTGTATCATCAATGTAGTTAATTTCATCATTTCCATACACCTGATACTCTTCCCATACATTTTCCAGCATTTCTAAAGTCTTAACCACTTCTTTTTGTTTCTTCATGCACAACGCCATAATTAACGCATTGATAACACTCAAGGGTGCAACCAGGGAATCTACAACAGATGCCATATCGCTTTTGGCGATTAAGTTACAGGAGGAATACAAATTCATAGGGGAATGAACACTATCCGTTATAGTGATTACTTTCGCACTACGATTATTAGCAAATTCCAATGCTTTTAATGTACGCATGGAATAACGAGGAAAACTAATTCCGATAATTACATCTTCCTTACCTATCCGTACCATTTGTTCAAATAGCTCACTGGAACTATTTGTATGTAACAAATGTACATTTTTCAATATAAGATTCAAATAAAATGCCAAAAATTCCGCTAATGGTGCGCAGCTTCGAATTCCGATAATATAAATATTTTTTGCCTTCAAAATCGTATCAACTGCCAAATCAAAAGCATGTTCATCAATGGATTCTAACGTGTCATGAATCCGTTCTGCATCTGATGACAGTACTGTTTCCAAAATTTTAGACTGACTAATTCGCCCATAAGTGTCTTCCATCCTCTGTACGGAATTCAGTTTATTCCGCACCAGTTCTTCCAATCCTTTTTGAAATTCAGGATATCCCTTGTATCCTAAATGCGTGGCAAAACGCACCACAGTAGACTCACTGACACCTACTACTTCACCTAAACGAGCTGCCGTAAAAAATACTGCTTTATCATAATTATCGGTAATATAAGCAGCAAGCACTTTCTGACCTTTGCTCAAACTTCCATATTTCTCATTAATTCGATTAATCAAATCATTGCCATTTCCCATTTCCCTGCCTCCCAAACTATGAGAAACTCGCGTAAAAGATGCAATCGGACGTATTTTCCTATTACATAAAAAATGGCGCTCTGGCACATTGCCATGAGCGCCGTCGCTTTTTTCATTATATCAAAAAGCTACTTTTATCTCAATAGTTTTTTATTCGGTAACTACACCTTTCATTTTTTCAGCCACACGATTTACCACTTCTTCAATTACTTCTGTTTGAGCGGCAATTTCTTCACTACTAGCTGCTAATGCAGATGTTCTTGTGTTAATTCCTTCAATATTTTCAATAAAAGAATCTGTTTCTTTTCCCAAGTCTTCCATTGCCGGCATTAATACATCACTTTGTTTCTTTCCGGTAACAACCGCTTCCTTGGTTTGTTCGGATAATTCTCTTACGCGATTTGCAATTACCGCAAATCCTCTTCCGGCTTCACCACTTCTAGCGGCTTCTATTCCAGCATTCAACGCGAGCATACCGGTCTGATTTGATATCTTAATGATTGCATCGTTAATGGTATCGTATCCTTTAACCGCCTCTGTTACCTGTCCCATAGAATCACGCAGAGTATCTGCAAAACCTGAAATTTCTCCAACTGCCTGTGCCATAGATGTTGCATCTTCCGCTGAATTTTGATTTCCTATTGCCAGTTCTGCAATAGAATCCTTAATCTGCTGAAAATCTTTCATAATTTCCTGATACAAAACCTCTTTTTTCTGCTGTTTTTCTTTTTCCTGTAATGTCATTTCTTTAATGGTTTCCTGTTCTTCTATCAATTCATTTTTCACATAATGAATACAGTTTTCTTTTCGATTACATCCCAATACAATTGCTTCTGCCATTTTACGACAACTATCATATCCACAAGCTCCACAGTCAATTTTCTGTTTTTCCGGTGTATCTTTCTTAAGTTCCTGAAATCCCACTTGCAGTTCTTCCTCTGTAATTTTAACTTTTTTTATCCGCCGGATGATATTCACACATAAAATCCTCTATGTTTAATTGTGCAAATTGCTCATTGAAGTTTTGCAATCGTTTTTCATAACTAATTTCTTTTGCCCATGGATTTTTCTTATCATCTTTTCTTGCCTTAATTCTCTGGTTATGAATTTCAAAAAGTACATCATCATTATCATCCATGCTTGGTTCTGTAGCTGTCCCGTGAATACATCCACCGGCGCAGTTTAAAGCATCTACCAAAAATGGCAACGGTTTTCCGCTCTTTACACGTTTGGCATACTCTCCCAAGAAATGATATACATGTCCTTCCCCTTCTACCTGGCGAACCAATACATTTTTTCCAAGGAAATGTTCTACATTTTCCTTTAATCCTCCCGGTTGTGGATATAAACTTCCCATTCCGTATTCCAGTTCATCTACTGCATCATAGTTTGATAAATTAATCCCTTTGAGCACTTCCATTAAATGTGCAAATGTTACATTATAAGAAATATAATCCTTATTCTCCGGACGAATAATTTCTGTCTTTTTTGCAATGCACGGACTAATAAATGCAAGTTTATCGGTAACTTTCATATATTTTTTTACATAAATTGCCGCACACATCATTGGGCTATGCACAGGTATTAACTTTTCTGTAAGTTCCGGAATATATTTTTCTATGTAATTTACAATTGCCGGACAAGGTTGAGATATTCCACCTTTAAAATTATGTTTGGTAATATAATTCAAATATCCCCAGGTTGTAATATCTGCGCCAAAACTTACGCTTATCATACGGTTTACACCTAAACTTTTTAAGTATCCTAATATCTTACGATACTCTTTCGGATAATTTGCAATAAATGCCGGAGCAATTAAAATACTAATATTTTCTCCTCTTTTCAATGCAGCAAGAAACTCCTCTGTGTCGTCGCGATATCCTCTTGCCTTATGATGACAGACATCCATGCATGCCCCACACTCTATACATGCGTCGCCATCCACATGAATCACATTTTCGCCACTTTCCATTAAAGAATAATTTGCTTCTAGTACGGAACAGACCGAAATACAACGGTTACACCCCGTGCAACTTTCATTCGTATATACAAGTCCTTGATTTAAACTATCTCTTCCCATAATGCCAGTCCTCCATTATCTTTTTACTTATATATATACTTTTGTTTATTATATCATATTTTTCGGTTCTAAAATAAATGTTGGGGTAACGAATTATATTTGATATTCGTTACTCCAACATTTTTTGTTATGATAAAAGAAAACCCCCAAGCGCCAACGTCTACCAAACAAATGCACTTGGAGGTACATCA
>JAAYPT010000041.1 GCA_012519695.1 Clostridiales bacterium
ATGGATTGTAATATATTCATAATAGAATTTTACAATAAAGAAAGACAAAGGAAAACCCCTTCCCCTCATGAATGAGGGGTCAGGGGAGTTGAGAGTGTCGAAGACACTTTCTTGTATCATAGGAAATACCATGTTACATAAAAGCGTGAAAGTTATAATTTTCCTATGATATAAAAACGCTCCGCTAAGGAGGCGCACCTCGCGGATAAGAAGTTAGTCGCAAGGGACACCGCTCGGGCGCGAAAGAGTCCGGCGAGCGGACTCTTTATTCTGTAATAGGAAATTGTGTCCTATTGTATAAAAACACCCCGCTAAAATGAGAGATTTTACCAATAAGGTGTATTGACGAAAAGTCAATAAAGACTATAATAAAAAAAGAGAGTTAGACGAGACTAACAAAAGATAGAGGAGGAAAACAAGTGAGTCGAAAGATTGTAGAATTTAAAGATGTTATAAAGACTTATGGAAAAGGCGAAGGAATGCAGGTCGCTGTCAATCATGTGGATTTTACCATAGAAGAAGGTGAGTTTGTGGTGATTTTAGGACAGTCCGGTGCCGGAAAGTCTACCATATTAAATATGCTTGGAGGAATGGATCAGCCTACTTCTGGAAAAGTTCTTATAGATGGGATGGAAGTATCAGCCATGAATGACAGACAGTTATCCGATTACAGAGCTAAAACAGTTGGGTTTATTTTTCAGTTTTATAATTTACTTCCAAGCCTTACTGCTTATGAAAATGTGGCACTTACCAAAAGCATTGTAAAAAATGCCTTAGATCCTATGGAAATGTTAAATGCAGTAGGACTGGCAGAGCACAAAGACAAGTTTCCGTCTCAAATGTCTGGTGGAGAGCAACAGAGGGTTTCCATTGCAAGAGCTTTGGCAAAGAATCCAAAGATTATTTTGGGAGATGAACCTACCGGAGCATTGGATTCAGAAACCGGAGTTATTGTATTGGAACTGTTGCAGAACGTATGCAGAAAGAACCACAATACAGTAATTTTGGTAACACATAATGCAGATATTGCTCAGTGTGCGGACAAGGTAATTCGTATGAAAAACGGAAAGATTCGTGAAATTAAGATAAACGAGCATCCGCTTCCGGTAAAGGAGGTAACCTGGTAATGTTGACAAGAAAAATGTTTCGTGATATCAAAGGAAACTTTGGACAGTTCTTTTCTATTTTTATTTTGTCTGCATTAGCCATTATGATGTTTACCACTTTTCAAAGTAGTACCCTTGGTGCAGCAAATGCGATGCAAACCTTCAATTGCGAGAGTAATCTTGCAGATGTTTGGATGTACGGAGAGAATTTTACAAAAGAAAATCTGGAAGCAGTAAAGAATTTAAAAGAAGTCAAAGATGCACAGCTTCGTATGATGGTAACCGGAAAATCAGTAAAACAGGGCAATGCGCAGGTAGATATTTACTTAGAAGATGAGAATATCGTGACAAAACCATATGTGGAAGAGGGAGCAGAATTTGACCCTACGGATACCGAAGGTTTGTGGCTTTCGGAAAAGTTTGCTGATTATTGGAAGATAAAAATAGGAGATGAATTTTCCGTAGCCTATAATGGAGTAACCATAACAGGCACAGTAAGAGGATTGATTTCCACACCGGAATATGAATATATGTGTGCGGATACAGACTTAGATACAGATGTATCAAACATTGCTTATGTTTATATGTCTTATCGGGGATTTCCGGTGCGTGAGTATGTGAACCATTTAATATCTGATGACGTTATTTCCGTTTCTGATATATTAAAAAATACCCATGCATTAGATGAGGCAATGGAAAAATTACATGAGGCAGGAATGACAGAAAATGATATTACAAAAGAAATGTTACTGGAAATGATAGAAAATTTCAGTGATGAAAAATTATTTTCTTTTATGCCATACACACAGCTTATTTTTACAACAGATGTAAAAGATGTGTTTTCCCTAGAAAAGAAAGTAGCAAATGCAATTGATAACAACTATGCGGTTTATCTGGATAAGAGTTCCATTCCGGGACTTAAGGTGTTTGCAGATGAAATGGCACAGCACAAACAGTTTTCTTATGCCTTTTCCATTATTTTTGTATTGATTGCCATATTAGTAATAGTTACTTCTATGAAACGTATTGTGGAACAACAAAGAACGCAAATTGGAACCATGAATGCCATGGGGGTAAAACGTTATAAAATTGCTTTTCACTATGTTAGCTATAGTCTGGTGGTTTCCTTGCTTGGTGCCTTGGTAGGTCTTTTTGTGGGACCGATGGTAGTAGGTCAGGAGTTGATTGATGTCTTTTTAAGCTGGTATACCTTACCGGGATGGAAACCGGCATACTCATGGAAGTTTATTGCCATGACATTTGTAATTGTATTAGTGTGTGCGGGAACCTCATATCTAAGCTGTCGAAAACTTATGCATGTGGCTCCATCTGAAGCACTTCGTCCGGCACCGCCAAAGGCAGGAAAAAAGTGTATTTTCGAGAAATTACCATTTTGGAACAAACTTGGATTTCAGGCACAATATAATTTGCGTGATATTTCCAGAAGTAAATTGCGGGCATTTATGTGTGCGTTTGGAACTGCTTGTGGTATGATGCTCATCTGTTGCGGATTCGGATGCGACGATACATTGAAGAATGTAAAAGAGTGGATGTTTGATAAGATGCAAAATTATCAATATCAGGTAATGTTAAAAGATGGCATTACTACCTCCCAGGCAGATAAACTGGAAGAAGAATATAGCGGTGAACTTGTTATGACAGACAGCATTGAGGTCGCAACCAAAAAGAATGCACTTCACAAGGACAAGGCAACTGCAAGTGTAGTGGTAACAGAAGGAAAAGGTTACTATAATATTACAGATGTAAATCAAAATGTGGTGGAGATTGAACCGGGAACAGTTGCGCTTACTTCTAAGTTGGCGAAAAAATTAGGAGTAAAAGAAGGAGATACCGTTTATTGGCATATTTATGCCAAAAATGAATGGTATGGAACAAAGGTGAGTGTAATCAGCCGAAATCCAAGTGTAACCGGAATCACTCTATTACGGGAAGATTTTGAAAAACTAGGTGAAAAGTTCACACCATATATGTTGGTAACAGACAATAAAGTAACAGCAAAAGCAGATAAAAATATTACCGTAGTGCATAATCAGGAGGGAATGTTATCTTCCTATAAAGATACCATGGAGTTAATGTATGTTATGGTATATATTATGGTAATGTTTTCAGCACTTTTAGTAGTAATTGTATTATACAATTCAGGAAATCTTTCCTTTAATGAGAGAGTGAAGGAGTTTGCAACGTTGAAAGTAATGGGATTTCAGAGTAAGCGAATCCGTCGTTTGATTTCCATGCAGAATTTGTGTTTATCGGTCATCGGTGTATTGGTTGGTGCACCATTTGGAAGAATGGTATTGCAAAGTATGTTTGACAGTAATGGAGATTCCTTTGATTACCAGGCGGTGATAAGTTTACCTTATTATATTTTAGCAGGAGCTTTTGTTTTAATCGTATCCTGTTTAGTCAGCTTTATGTTTTCAAAACGTATTAAGAAATTGGATATGGTAGAGGTACTAAAAGGAATGGAATAGGAAGGAAATATGCATGGGAAAAGGATGAATGATGCAAGACAGCGGAAAGAGCATATCCTTCAGTCAGCACAGAAAGTTTTTTTGAAAAAGGGGTATTATGGTGCGACCATAGATGAGATTGCAGCGGAAGAAGGTGTTGTGAGGGGCACCATTCTTCACTATTTTAAAAGCAAAGAAGAACTGATGCAGAATGTATTGAAAAATGCAGGAAAAGAGTTTGTATCAGAAATTGAGCAACTCATGAGCAATGAAAAACGATCTGTAACAGAACGGATAGAAATGGTCTTGAAACTATGCGAAGAACAGTTTTGCAGAGTAAAACCGCAAATAGAACACTACGCAGAAGAAAACACAGAGTTTCGTTTCGTGATGGATCAAATAAGAATAAAAACTTTTTATAATATTGCAGATGCTCTGGAAAAACTGTTAGATGAAGGAAACAAAGAAGGAAGTTTAAAAATTCCAAATACAAGAGCAAGGGCAGAAAGTGTTGTATTTGCTGTATTTGGAATTACCGGAAGCAACCTTACAGCAGAGGAGATGATGGCAGAACTTCAGAATGTGATTGAGAAAATGATATTTGAGTGAAATGTCAGAAAAACCAGATGTTTTAAGGTTGCGGGTATTGTTGTCGTTGATGAAAGAGGATTCAGAGACATGTACGGTTACCGGAATAGCCAAAACACTGGGGGAGGAAAAATATACAGTCAGTCGAATACTGACCGGATTAGAAAAAGAAGGACTTTTAGATCGTAGTGATACAAGGCATCCTACATTGACAGAAGAAGGAAGAAAAGCTGCTCAGGTATATGGAGAA
Source organism: Clostridiales bacterium (assembly GCA_012519695.1). Classification (GTDB taxonomy): domain Bacteria; phylum Bacillota; class Clostridia; order Lachnospirales; family Lachnospiraceae; genus Petralouisia. The sequence continues at coordinate 4,416 of JAAYPT010000041.1, forward strand.
AAGATAAAGATTACAATGAACCATTTGATTTATGAAGGGGTGGATGTTGAGAATGCAAAAAGTGTACTTCCGGAAGGCTATGATGCACAGAATCTGGTAATGTATCGAATCAATGATGATGGAACCAAGACCCTGATAAAGGGCGGTGTAGAAGATGGCTATTATAAGATTGCAACAAAGCACTTTAGCTATTATGCATTAGTAGAAAAAGGAAGTACCATCACAGATGCAGAGAATACTGCTCAGATAGAAGCAAATAAAAATACACCGGTAGTAGGTTCAGGTGTGAATAATGTAAACGGACAGACTGCAAACGTTTCAGCAGGAAACAATACCAAGGTAACAAGTCCGAAGATAGGCGAAAATATAGCGATAGAATATGTAGAAGTAATCACGTTGTTAGCTGCAATGATTTTAATTTTAGCAGCTGCGAAAAAGTGGAAAAAAACATTATTGATAAAAAGTCATCAGTAATGCCATTTCCTTTCTCAGTCAGGGTGCTATAATAAATACAGATGGATTAGATATGGCTAACCCGAAAGCAGAAAAGAAAGGATGCGTATTATGGGAAGATATTATCATTTATCAAAGAAACTGACAGAAGCACAGTCAGAGGAGATTGAAAGGGAAATGGAAGAACTGGAAGATGTGGCAAGCGTAGAAATCACGAAAAACCACGACTTTATGAAGGTTATTACCAAGGACAACCAGTTTGCAGAAGTGATGGGAGCAGCAGTAAACATCTGTAGCAGAGTGGCAGAAGGTGCTCAGCTTACTTTTGCGAGATTCGCCTTTGATGATAAAATTTTTCAACAAGCATAAAAAACATGGAAAATTCACAGACATGGATGTACAATAACCTGTATACAAAAAGAAGAAACCATTAGGAGGTACCATTTATGTTGGGATTTTTGAAAAAATTTGATGTAAAGAAAACAGGTTTATTTGCAGCAGGAGTATTATTCGGCACAGCTGGTGTAAAAGTTTTAGGCAGCAAAGATGCAAAGAAATTATACACTAACTGCACAGCAGCAGTTTTACGTGCAAAAGAATGTGTCATGAAGACTGCAACAAATATTCAGGAAAACGCAGAAGATATTTATGCAGAAGCTCAGCAGATTAACGAAGATAGAGCAGCTCAGGCAGCAGCATATGAAAATGCAGCTGAGGCTGAAGCAGAAGCACCAGTAGCTGACGAAGCAGAATAGAAGAATACCAAAGGGGTTACCGCATGAAAGTGCGGTGACTCCTTTTTGCAACGAAAGAAGGTTTTAAAGTGAGATTTGTAATAAAACACGAAATCAGAGGCAGAATTCGTATTCATGTACTGCAGAGCCGGATGACCGATGAACAGGCAGATACACTTCAATATTATTTAAGCAGACAGAAATTTGTAACAGCAGCAAAAGTACAGGAACGTATGCAGGATGCGGTTATTTGCTATGTAGGAAACCGTGAAGATATTATTCATGTGTTACAGAAGTTTCAATATGAGCAAGTAGAAGTACCGGATGTCTTTTTACAGAATTCCGGAAGAGAGTTAAATCGGGAATATTGGGACAAGCTGGTTAATAAAGTAGTATTACATATGGGCAATAAACTGTTTTTGCCTTATCCGTTAAGGGCGGGAATTGCAGCAGTAAAATCCATAAAATATTTGTGGTCGGGAATTACTACATTGGCAAAAGGCAAGATAGAAGTACCGGTTCTGGATGCAACAGCAATCGGTGTATCTATGCTTCGCAAGGATATTAAGACCGCAAGCTCCATTATGTTCTTACTAGGCATCGGAGAAATATTAGAAGAGTGGACGCATAAGAAGTCCGTAGATGATTTAGCAAGAAGCATGTCTTTGAATGTGAACAAGGTATGGCTGTGTAATGGCGAACAAGAGGTACTGGTTTCAGCATCTGACATTAAGGAAGGCGACCAGGTAAGAGTTCATATGGGAAATGTAATTCCATTTGACGGAACTGTAATCGCCGGAGAAGCTATGGTAAATCAAGCATCTCTTACAGGTGAGTCTATGCCGGTAAGAAAGAATGAAGAAGGAACGGTATACGCAGGTACCGTAGTAGAAGAAGGAGAACTGACCATTCGGGTAAAAGAAGTCAATGGTTCCAGCAAGTTTGAAAAAATTGTAACCATGATAGAAGAATCCGAGAAATTAAAGTCATCCTTAGAAAGTAAAGCAGAACATCTTGCAGATAAATTAGTTCCATATACACTTGCAGGAACAGGTATTACGTATTTACTTACAAGAAATGCAACAAAGGCACTATCTGTATTAATGGTAGATTTTTCTTGTGCCCTGAAGCTGGCAATGCCGATTTCCGTATTATCTGCAATTCGCGAAGCAAGTGCTTATAATATTACCGTAAAAGGCGGAAAGTATTTAGAGTCAATCGCAGAAGCAGATACCATAGTATTCGATAAGACAGGTACTCTTACCAAGGCACAGCCCACGGTGGTAGATGTGGTTTCCTTCAATGGAGAATCAGCAGATGAACTTTTGCGTATTGCGGCATGTTTAGAAGAGCATTTTCCACATTCCATGGCAAAAGCAGTAGTAGATGCAGCCATGACTAAGAATTTGGTACATGAAGAGCTTCATTCAAAGGTAGAATATATTGTAGCACACGGTATTTCCAGTACGATAAATGATAAAAAAGTGGTAATCGGAAGTTATCACTTTGTATTTGAAGATGAAGGATGCCGGATTCCGGAAGAACAAAAGCAGCGGTTTAATGAACTTCCGCCGGAATATTCTCATTTGTATATGGCAATTGAAAATAAACTGGCAGCCGTTATTTGTATTGAAGATCCGGTAAGAGAAGAAGCAGCCGCAGTAGTAAATTCTCTGAAAAAAGCAGGCATCAGCAAAGTGGTTATGATGACCGGAGACAGTGAGCGTACTGCAAAGGCAATCGCAGCCAAAGTTGGCGTAGACGAGTACTATTCCGAGGTACTTCCGGAGGATAAGGCTGAATTTGTGGAAAAAGAAAAAGCAGCGGGCAGAAAAGTCATCATGATAGGAGACGGCATTAATGATTCACCTGCACTTTCCACAGCAAATGTAGGAATAGCAATCAGCGATGGAGCAGAAATTGCCAGAGAAATTGCCGACATTACCGTTGGCGCAGATGACTTATATGAGATAGTCACATTAAAGGCAATCAGTAATGCACTAATGAAACGAATCAATAAAAATTATCGATTTATTGTAGGATTTAATACAGGATTGATTTTGCTTGGTGTAGGAGGAATCATACCGCCTACCACATCCGCATTACTCCATAATACTTCAACCTTAGTAATTGGATTAAAAAGTATGGAAAACTTAATTTCATAAGAAAAGTAAGAACAAGAAGCACAGATAAGATTGGTCTGTGCTTCTTTTATATCATAGGAAATGCGGTGTTACATTAAAGCACGAAAAAGTCCGGTGAGCGAACTCTTTTTTTATTAAGAGATTCCTGAGAAATTATATCAGCAATTCATATTGACATTTTCCTGAAAAAATATTATAGTGTTCCTAAAAAGTACCACTATGCAAAGGGAGGAATCCATGGATACAAAAAATCTGATTGAACATCTGGCGGCATTCGGCTTAACAGGTCAGGAAGCTCTTGTATATCTGGAACTGTTTCGTTCTGGAAAGAGTACCGGATATGAGATTTCCAAACTAACCGGTATTTCACGGTCTAATGCATATAAGGCATTGGATGGATTGACAGCGAAAGGAGCAGCCTGCGTCACTCAGGGAAATGTGAAAAAGTATGCCCCGGTTGGAATCGAAGAATTTTGCCAAAATAAGATAAGAAACTTATCAGAACGCAGAGAATATCTAATAGAACATATGCCAAAGGAAAAGGAAGAAAAAGAAGGCTATATTACCATTCGTTCTGATGAAAATATATTAGATAAGGTAAAAAATATGCTGGAAAGGGCAGAAAAACGTGTTTATATCTCCATGTGTAAAAATCTGTTACAGCAGATAGAGCCGGAACTTCAAAAACTTGCTGAACGAAAGATTAAAATTGTGATTTTAACGGATAAGAGCAGTTCTGTTTCCAATGCGAAGATTTACCAGACACAAAATAAAAAAAATCAGATTGGAATCATTACAGATTCCAGTTATGTATTAACCGGAGAACTAGGGAAAGGCAAGGAAAGTACCTGCCTTTATTCCGGACAAGCGAACTTTGTACAGGTATTTAAAGATTCTATGAAAAATGAAATACGTTTGATAGAGTTAGGCGTAAAAGATAGAAAATAAAGATGAAGGAGAATTGATATGAAAAAGGAACCATTTGTAACCTATGAGCAGTTAAAAGAGATTGTAAAGGAATATCCAACCCCATTTCATTTATATGATGAAAAAGGAATTCGTGCCAATGCACAGGCAGTAAAAGAGGCATTTTCATGGAATAAAGGATTCAAAGAATATTTTGCGGTAAAGGCAACTCCAAATCCATTTTTAATCAATATTTTAAAAGAATACGGTTGTGGATGCGATTGTTCTTCTATGACAGAATTAATGATGGCAAATGCATTACATTTTGACGGAAAAGATATTATGTTTTCCTCTAATGATACCCCTGCATCTGAATTTAAGTATGCAGATGAAATCGGAGCAATCATCAACTTAGATGATTTCACACATATTGATTTCCTGGAAAAAACTATCGGACATATTCCGGAAACTATCAGTTGTCGTTACAATCCGGGTGGAGTATTTAAAATCAGTAACAGCATCATGGACAACCCGGGGGATGCAAAATACGGATTTACCACAGAACAGTTATTTGAAGGCTTTAAAGTATTAAAAGAAAAAGGTGCAAAGCACTTTGGAATTCATGCATTTTTAGCAAGTAACACAGTAACCAACGAATACTATCCGATGCTTGCAAAAGAATTATTCCGGGTAGCAGTAAAATTAAAAGAAGAAACAGGCGCAGACATTCGCTTCATTAACCTGTCTGGTGGAGTAGGAATTCCTTATAAACCAGATCAGGAACCGAATGATATTCGTGCAATTGGCGAAGGCGTACGCAAAGTATACGAAGAGGTTCTTGTTCCGGCAGGAATGGGTGATGTTGCGATTTATACAGAAATGGGACGTTTTATGATGGGACCTTACGGATGCTTAGTAACAACCGCTATCCATGAAAAACATACGCATAAAGAATACATTGGTGTAGATGCTTGTGCAGTAAACTTAATGCGCCCTGCCATGTATGGAGCATATCATCATATTACCGTTATGGGAAAAGACAACAGCGTTTGCGACCATAAGTATGATATTACAGGTTCTCTTTGCGAAAACAATGATAAGTTTGCAATTGACAGAATGCTTCCAAAGATTGATATGGGAGATTTATTAGTAATTCACGATACCGGAGCACATGGATTTGCAATGGGATACAACTATAACGGAAAATTAAAATCAGCAGAAGTATTGTTAAAAGAAGATGGAACAACACAGCTGATTCGTCGTGCAGAGACACCAAAAGATTACTTTGCAACCTTTGATTGCTTTGATATTTTAAAAGATATGAAGTTTTAGTGAAACATATTTAAAGGATGGATATTTCATGATTAAAAGAGCAGATATATTAGGAATTCCATATTTAAAAAAGACTACATTTACCGGAAGCCATGAAGGAATGCGCTTCCGGTTTACTTTGGTAAAAACAGAAGAAGAGGAGTACTTAGAGGTGAGTGCCTGGGAAGCACCCTATGCCTTTGATTTTACTCCGGAAGAGAAAAAACAAAGTACCAAAGTAGCCTTTAGTGAAGAAGGAATTTGTGAGGGCGTGGATTGGCTGAACGAAGTTTGGCAAAAAGAACCGGAACGTTGGAAAAAAGCAAAAACGAACTGGTAAAAAAGCAAAAAACGACATTAAACACAACAAAAACACAACAAAAATTCGACAAATAGTTGAAAAAATCATACGAAAAGAGTATAATAGAAATAACTAAAAATGATTAGGGGTGATCATAATGAAAGACAAAGTAGCAGTAGGAGGCAAACAGGGAAAAGGAACCAAGAGTCTTGCGACAATAGTAATTTTGGTCATATTCTCTCTGATTGCAGTAACAACAATTTTTCTGAGCGGATTAGGTGTACATTTTCTAAAACAGTCCATGGAGAAAACGACGAAGGAATATGAAAATGCCAAAGACGAAGGATACCGGATGGAAATAAAATCCGAAGTACAATCAGCGATTGCAGTAGTACAGGGATATTATGAACAGTATAAGAACGGTGACCTATCTGAAAAAGAAGCACAGGAATTGGCAAAAGAAGCGGTAAGGGCAATGCGTTATCGTGACGATGATTCAGGGTATATGTGGATTGATGGAACAGATTATACGTTGATTATGCATCCGATTCTTGCAGACCAGGAGGGCAATAACAGATATGATTTGACCGATCAAAATGGCGTTAAAATCATACAGAATATTATGAAGTCCGCTGATGCAGGTGGTGGTTATAACGAGTTCTATTTTACCAAGGCAGATGGTGTCACGGTAGCTCCTAAGGTAGCTTATTCGGAAAAGTTTGAGCCATGGGATTGGGTAATTACAACAGGTAATTATGTAGATGATATGAATGCCGAGATGAAAGAAACAGAAAACAACATGGATAAAGAATTTACCACCATGATTACTTCTTTTGTGATTTCAGGTGTTATCATTTTGATAATTGCCATGGTAATAGCATTTATCTTCGGTAAGAGACTTGCATTAGGAATCAAAAAGGTAGAAGGCCACTTGCAGAAAACAGCAAGTGGAAACCTTAGCTTTGAAATTGATTCAAAATTATTGGGACGGGCAGACGAAATCGGAAGTATTGCACGTTCTTTAAATGAAGTAAAAGAATCACTGGCAAGCATGATTGGTAGTGTGTCAACAGCAGGTGATAAATTGATGGACAGCAGTGAGAAGTTCAGTCAGAAATTTGCAAATATTACGGAAAGCATTCAAAATGCAAACACTGCCATTGAAGAGCTGGCACAAGGGGCAACCAGCCAGGCTTCAGAAACAGAGATTGTAAATAATAAGATTGCAGAGCTTGGAAATGTAATTGGCGTAGAAAAAGAGTATGTAGGAAGACTTGGAGAATCTGTTTCCGCTATGATGGAATATTCTACCGGAGCTTCTGAAAGCATACAGACCTTATATAAAATTACAGAAGTTACAACCAATGCGATTGAAATAGTTTATGACCAGACAAACAAAAATAATGAATCAGCAGCTAACATTAATAAAGCAGTTGAGATTATTAAAGAATTAGCAGAGCAGACCAATCTGTTATCTTTGAATGCAAGTATTGAAGCAGCAAGGGCAGGAGAAGCAGGAAAAGGATTTGCAGTTGTTGCAGAAGAAATTCGTAACCTTGCAGAAGAATCATCTAATAGTGCTGCAGAAATTGAAGGAATTGTAAAGGATTTAACCGGAAATATTGAAATTTCTGTAAATAAGATGCACGAAGTATCTAAAAATGTACAAGAGCAGGGAAGCCGATTAGAAGAGACAAAAGAGGTGTTCTCACATTTGTACAAAGAAATTCAAATCGTAGAGAATGCTGCTAAGGAAATTGGTGGACAGACAGAAGTCTTGGATTCACTTAAGCAAGTAGTAGCAGATGCGGTTAATAGTTTGGCAAGTGTAGTACAGGAAAATGCAGCATCAACAGAAGAAACAAGTGCAAGTATGCAATTGTTAGCAGATGCAATTGAAGAATGTACAAAAGATACACAGGCATTAGTAGAAATGAGTCAGCAACAAAACCAGGAAACAAGTAAGTTCCAATTATAGGATAACAAGAAAACTGAATAATGAAAAAGAGCTATACACTAAGTATGATATGTCTTTGTCAAGTAGACAGAAAAAGTATCAACATGGTGTGTAGCTCTTTTTTATGTAATTTCCTATTGCAAAAAAACCTCTAGCAAATGCTAGAGGTTTAACTGCCGGCGATGGGACTTGAACCCATACGATGTTGCCATCGCCAGATTTTGAGTCTGGTGCGTCTGCCATTCCGCCACGCCGGCGTATCGAATGTAATCACTCGAACGAATAATATAATATCATAGATGAAAAAGAAAAGCAAGTACTTTTTGCAATAAGATTTCATAAGATTATTGAACCAAAGAGAGGAACATGATACAATAAGTAACAGTGAAATGATAATAATAAGAAGAAAAGAGGAAATAGATATGAAAAAAACAATTAACGCACCAAAAGCACCAGCAGCAGTAGGACCATATGTACATGCAGTAGAGGCAAATGGATTGATTTTTACTTCCGGACAGATTGGATTAATTCCGGAGACCGGAGAATTACAGAATGGAATTGAAGCACAGACACATCAGGTATTTAAGAATCTTCAGGCAGTATTAGAAGCAGCAGGTTCTGATTTGGATTGTGCAGTAAAAACAAGTGTATTTTTGGATGATATCAACGATTTTGGAAAAGTAAACGAGATTTATGCAGAGTATTTTAAAGGTGAAACACCGGCACGTTCCTGCGTAGAAGTAGCAAAACTTCCAAAGGGAGCTTTAGTTGAAATCGAAGTAATAGCAGTAAAGAAAGAAGCATAAGAAAAGCATAAGGAGACTGGAAAATGATAGCAGAAAGAATCGAAGCCTTACGGGCAGAGATGAAAAAGAGAAATATAGATATGTATATCATTCCTACTTCAGATTTTCATGAGTCTGAGTATGTAGGGGATTATTTTAAAGCAAGAAAATACATTACAGGTTTTACAGGATCAGCAGGAGTAGCGGTAGTTACCATGACAGAGGCTGGACTGTGGACAGATGGAAGATATTTTATTCAGGCAGAAAAGCAGCTTGCGGGAACACCGGTTACACTTTTTAAAATGGGTGAAGAGGGAGTTCCAACAGTTCGAGAATATGTAGAAAAGAACTTAAAAGAGGGCGCATGTCTGGGATTTGACGGAAGAGTTATCAATGCCGCAGATGGTGCCAGATATGAAGAAATTGTTGCCAAGAAAAATGGTTCATTATATGTAACAGAAGATTTGGTAGGAATCATTTGGAAGGAGCGTCCGCAGCTTCCAATGAATCCTGTGTATATATTAGAAGAAAAATATGCAGGAGAAAGTGCCAAGAGCAAACTTACAAGAGTAAGAGAAAAAATGAAAGAAAGTCAGGCAGATATTCACATCCTGACCTCTCTTTATGATATTGCATGGCTTTTTAATATTCGTGGTGGTGATATTGAATGCGTGCCGGTAGTGTTATCCTTTGCAGCAGTTACCATGGAAGAGACTTATTGGTTTATCCACGAAGAAGTATTGGATGATAAATTAAAAGCATATTGCAAAGAAAATAACATTATCATTCGTCCTTACGAAGATATCTATTCTTATGCAGAAGAAATTCCGGCAGGAAAGACGGTAATGTTAGATAAAAGCATTGTAAACTATAGAATCTGTCATAGCTTAAAGCCGGAAGTGAATGTAGTGGTTAAGAGTAACCCAACAGAACTTATGAAGGCGATAAAAAATGAGACAGAGCTTAAAAATATCAGAAATGCGCATATTAAGGATGGAGTAGCTGTTACAAAGTTCTTATATTGGTTGAAAACCAATATCGGAAAACAAAAAATTACTGAAATTTCCGCTTCTGATTATCTAGAAGCAAGAAGAAGAGAACAGGATTTATTTGTAGACTTAAGCTTCGGAACAATCAGTGCATATGGCGCAAATGCAGCAATGATGCATTACAGCGCAACACCGGAATCCGATACAGAACTGAAACCGGAAGGATTCTTATTAGTAGATTCTGGCGGACATTATTTAGATGGAAGTACAGATATCACCAGAACCATTGCACTTGGAAAATTAACCGAAGAAGAAAAATTCCATTTTACAACGGTGTGCCGTTCTAATTTGAATCTTGCAGCAGCAAAGTTCTTATATGGATGCCGTGGAATTAATCTTGATATTTTAGCCAGAGGACCATTGTGGAATTTAGGCTTGGATTATAAGTGCGGAACCGGACATGGAATCGGATATTTATTAAATGTTCACGAAGGACCAAATGGTTTTCGTTGGAAAATCGTTCCGGAGCGCAATGACAGTTGCGAGTTAGAAGAAGGTATGGTTACTACCGATGAACCGGGTGTATATTTAGAAGGCAAGTACGGAATCCGTACTGAGAATGAACTGATTTGTAAAAAGGCAGAAAAGAACGAATACGGACAATTCATGGAATTTGAGACCATAACCTATGCACCGATTGACTTGGATGCAATTATTCCGGAAGAAATGACGGGCACAGAGCGTAAGCTTTTAAATGATTATCATAAGATGGTATATGAAAAAGTATCTCCTTATCTGAATGAAGAAGAAAAGGAATGGCTGAAGAAGTATACCAGAGCAATATAGAAAAAGGAAAACAGAATCTGAATGAGTGAAAAAATAGTTTTAATAGATGGACACAGTATTTTAAACAGGGCATTTTTTGGAATTCCCGACCTTACCAACGCAGAAGGACTTCATACCAATGCAGTGTATGGATTTTTAAATATTTTATTTAAAATATTAGAAGAAGAAAAGCCGGAATATTTAACGGTGGCATTTGACGTACATGCGCCTACATTTCGACATAAAATGTATGAGGCATACAAGGGAACTAGAAAGCCAATGGCAGATGAACTGCGTCAACAGGTTCCGGTAATGAAGGAAGTTTTACAGTCAATGGGCGTTGTTATCGTAGAACAAGAAGGATATGAGGCAGACGATATATTAGGAACATTGGCAAAACAAAGTGAAGCCAAGGGAATGGAAGTATCCCTGGTATCGGGAGACCGTGATTTGTTGCAGCTTGCCAGTGAACATATTAAGATAAGAATTCCAAAGACAAAGAGAACCGGAACGGAAATCGAAGACTATTATGCAAAAGATGTGAAGGAAAAGTATCAGGTAACACCAATGGAATTTATTGATGTGAAAGCATTAATGGGTGATACTGCCGACAATATACCGGGAGTTCCGGGAATTGGTGAAAAAACGGCAACTGCCTTGATTGTACAGTACGGAAGCATTGAAAATGCATACGCTCATGTGGATGAAATAAAGCCGCCAAGGGCACAGAATAATTTACGCGAGCACTACGATATGGCAAAAATGAGTAAAACACTTGCCACGATTGAAGTGAATGCACCTGTTTCCTATGAGATAGAAGATGCGAAAATCGGAGATTTATTTACGCCGGAGTCATATGTCTGGATGAAAAAACTGGAATTTAAAAATATGCTGAATCGTTTCCAAATAGAAGCACCGGTGAATCCGGTAGAGCAATATTTCCGGAAAATTACTCAGAAAAAAGAAGCGGATAAAGTGTTTGCTGAGGCAGGAAAGGCAGCGTATAGAGGATTTTGGTTAAGTACAGACCCCAAGGCAGAACAACCGGAAGGACAGTTGACGTTAGATAGCTTCTTACAACAGGCAAACGGTGAAACAGACAAGTGTGAATCGAAAGTAGCACAAAAAGTACTTGGCTTAGGAGTTTCCTGTGGTAGAGAAAAAATATTTTTCTTAAAGGCGGGAGAAGAACTGACAGGAGAATATCTGTTAGAACAGTTGCAGAAATTATTAGAACAACCGGGAAAAACAGCATGTTTCGACTTGAAGTCACAGTTACCTTATCTTACACCAAGGCAGGAAGACAGAGAGCGCATAGATGATGTTTTAATCGGTGCATATCTCTTGAATCCATTAAAGAATGATTATGCGATTGATGATGTAGCCAAAGAGCATTTAGAACTTTTGGTTCCGTCCAGACAGGATTTACTTGGAAAGTTAACAGATGGACAGGCAGTTGTTGAAAAAGAAGAAGCATTTATGTCCTATTTGTGCTTTGGCGCATATACTTGTTTTGCGTCCGCAGAAATTTTAGAGAATAAACTGCGTGAAACGGGCATGGAACAGTTATATCGTGAAATAGAAATGCCATTGGTATATACGTTGTTTGATATGGAACGTGCCGGAGTATTGGTAGATGCAAAGGTATTAAAAGAATATGGAACTGCATTACAAGGAAAAATTGTAGAACTGGAACAGGAGATATACCAGGATGCAGGAGAAGAATTTAACATAAATTCTCCCAAACAGCTCGGGGTAATTCTCTTTGAAAAATTGCAGATGCCCAATGGAAAAAAGACAAAAACAGGATATTCTACAGCGGCAGATGTATTAGAAAAGTTAGCACCGGAATACCCAATCGTATCTAAGATATTAGAGTATCGCCAGTTGACAAAGCTGAAATCCACATATGCAGATGGATTGGCAAACTATATTGAAGAGGATGGAAGAATTCATTCTAACTTCAATCAGACTATTACCGCAACAGGAAGAATCAGCAGTACGGAGCCAAACTTACAGAACATTCCGATTCGTATGGAACTTGGAAGACAGATACGAAAAGTTTTTATTCCAAAAGAGGGATGTGTCTTAATAGATGCGGACTATTCTCAGATAGAGTTGCGTGTATTGGCACATATGTCCGGAGATCAGAACTTGATTACCGCATATCGGGAAGCGCAGGATATTCATAGAATGACAGCTTCTCAGGTATTTCATGTACCATTTGACGAAGTAACCGCATTACAAAGAAGAAATGCGAAAGCAGTCAACTTTGGTATTGTATATGGAATCAGTTCCTTTGGATTGAGTCAGGACCTTAGTATCACGAAAAAAGAGGCTTCTGAATATATCGACAGATATTTTGAGACCTATCCGGGCATAAAGACATTCTTAGACGGCTTAGTGGCACAAGGAAAAGAACAGGGTTATGTCACTACTATGTTTGGAAGAAGACGTCCGATTCCGGAGTTGTCATCCAGCAATTTTATGCAACGAGCTTTTGGAGAACGTGTAGCCATGAATTCCCCGATTCAGGGAACTGCGGCAGATATTATTAAAATTGCTATGATACGCGTGAATGAAGGACTAAAAAGTCAGGGATTGAAGTCCAGATTGATATTGCAGGTACATGACGAACTTTTGATTGAAGCCTGGAAAGAAGAACTAGAACAGGTAGAGGCTTTGCTAAAAAAAGAAATGGAACATGCGGCAGATTTAGCTGTAAGACTGGAAATAGATATGAAACATGGAAAAGACTGGTATGAAGCACATTAAAGAGAAGGAGTATCGTCTATGCAGGTAATCGGAATTACCGGCGGAGTAGGAGCAGGGAAGTCCGCCATTTTAGAATATTTAGAAAAAAATTATAAAGCGAAAAATCTTATAGCAGATGAAATTGCACATGATTTAATGGAGCCGGGAACAGAATGCTATGAAAAACTACTTCGGATTCTTCCGGCGGAAGTGTATCAGGAAGATCATGAGCATATTGACAGAAAAGCATTGGCAAAAGAACTTTTTGCTTCCGGGGAATTACGGGAAGAAGTAAATAGAATCGTACATCCGGCGGTGAAAGATTTTATTCGAGGAGAAATAGCAGAACAAAGAAAGATGGAATCCTTGGATTATCTGATTATCGAGGCGGCTCTTTTAATTGAAGATCATTATGATGAAATATGTGATGAATTGTGGTATATTTATACTACCGAAGAAAATAGAAAAGCCCGTTTGATGGAAACCAGAGGATATTCCGAAGAAAAGGTAGAACAGATATTCAAAAGCCAGCTTTCGGAGGAAGTTTACCGTCAAAAATGTCAGGTAGTCATTGACAATAATGGGACAAAAGAGGAAAGTTTTTACCAAATTGCACAGGTAATGAAGGACAAGGGAGAGACAAAGCAGATGGAACAACAGTTAAACGGTGTACCATTGGCGTTCGGACTGGATATTGGAACAAGAAATGTAGTAGGAACCGTGGGATATAAACAAGAAAATGAATTTATTGTAGCAGCACAGTTTATAAAGCAGCATGAAACACGTTCCATGTTAGACGGTCAGATTCACGATATTCGAAGAGTTGGTCGAACCATTCATGGTGTAAAACGCCAGTTGGAAGAACAGCTTCATATAAAATTAGAAGAAACCTGTATTGCGGCTGCGGGTCGTGTATTAAAAACAGTAAATACAACGGTAGAATATGAATATCCGGAAGAAACCGTAGTAACCGGAGAAGATATTCATACCTTGGATTTGTTAGGAGTAGAGAAAGCACAGCAAATTTTAAATGAAAACAATGATACCAAGTTTAAGTTTTACTGTGTAGGTTACTCTACTGTAAAATACTATTTAAACGGTGAAGTGATTTCCAATCTGGAAGGACATAAGGCAGATGTTATCAGCGAAGATATTATTGCTACATTCTTACCGGAAGATGTAGTAGACGGATTGTATTCCGCAGTAGAGTTTGCAGGAATGAAGGTGGCAAATCTTACTTTGGAGCCTATTGCCGCAATCAACGTAGCCATTCCGGAAGCATTCCGTATGTTGAACATTGCATTAGTGGATGTAGGAGCGGGAACCAGCGATATTTCCATTACCAGAGATGGTAGCATTATTGCATACGGCATAATACCAAGTGCCGGTGATGAAATTACCGAGGCAATTGTACAGCATTATCTGGTAGATTTTAAAACAGCAGAGCATATCAAGTTAGCATCTACGACAGAAGAAACCATTGATTACCAGGATATTATGATGATTCAGCATACCGTTCCGGCAACGGAAGTATGGGAATTGGTGGCACCACTGGTAGATAAACTTACCAAGGATATTGCTGATAAGATTAAAGAATTAAATGGCGGCAATACAGTAAGTGCTACCTTTGTAGTTGGTGGTGGCGGTAAAGTGCATGGATTTGTGGAAAATCTTGCAGAAGAGTTGGAACTGCCAAAGGAACGTGTGGCTCTTCGTGGAGAAGAAGTGTTGCAGGAAATTCACTTTGAACAGCCCGAAATTAAGAAAGATCCGCTTTTAGTTACACCAATTGGAATCTGTCTGAATTATTATGACCAGAAGAACAATTTTATCTTCGTACGTTTTAACGGAGAAAGAATTAAGTTATATGACAATAGCAGGCTTACCGTGGTGGACGCTGCATTACAGGCAGGATTTCCAAAGGAAGAACTTTTCCCGAGAAGAGGAAGAGAAATTAATTTTATTGTAAATGGAAGAAAGCGTATAGCAAGAGGAGATGCAGGAGAGGCTGCAATCATTTTGGTCAATGGAAGACCGGGAAATATCAATACACCGCTGGAACCGAACATGGAAATTGTAATTGAGCCATCCACAGCAGGAGAAGCGGCTGTTTATCGTCTGGAACAGTTAGAGGAATATGGAACATCCACACTTACTTTTGAAGTAAATGGAAAAAAAGTGTCTTGTCCAAAGTTTGCAGAAGTAAACGGTAGCCTTGAACCACCATATTATGAGATACAGGAAAATGATGATGTAGAAATGCGTGGATTTTATACCGTGGGTCAGGTTATGGAATTTATGGATGTGGAAATAGACATGGATCAGGAAATTCTGGTAAACAATAAGCCGGCAGACTTAGGCACATTAGTCTATGAGAACTTTTCTATTGATTGGACTGTGTTAGCTTATCGAACTCCATTAGAAGAGATACAGCAAGCAGATGAAGCAGAACAAGAGATAGACGAAACAGAAAAGAATGTAACAGATGAACCGGAGAATGTAGAACAGATAGAGACAGAAGCAGAGGCTCAAAATACAGATAGTGCGGATAGTACGGATGGTACAGTAACAGACAATACTTCCGAGTTAGAGCCTGAACCGAAAGAAGAACAGCGGGAGCTGACACAGGAAGAATTAGAGGCAAAGTATTTAGAGTCACAACGAGCAGCAGAAAACGATATTCGTCCTACCATTCAGAAAAAACCAGAGGTACAGGTAAAAGTACCGGAGCAAGCAGCAAAAACCATCAGTGTTATGGTGAACGGAGCACCTGTAACTATGAGCGGAAAATCTTCTTACATTTTTGTAGAAGTATTTGATAAAATTAACTTCAACTTGAATGAGGCAAAAGGAAGAGCAATTGTTACCAAGTTAAATGGTGAGATACCGGCTTATACAGCAGAATTAAACGATGGAGATGTCATCGAGATATACTGGGAGAATGAAACTTTATGAAATTGTGCAGCATTGCAAGCGGAAGTAGCGGAAACTGCATTTTTGCAGGGTCCGGAACCACAAGCCTGATGATAGATACGGGAATCAGTGGAAAACGGATAGAAGAAGGACTTAACTTTATTGGTCATACTACCAAAGAAATGGATGGAATATTAGTGACACATGAACATTCCGATCATATTAGTGGTCTGGGAGTTGTGTCAAGAAAATATGGAATTCCCATTTATGCAACCAAGGGAACCCAAGAAGCAATTTTAAATACAAAAAGTGTAGGAAAGATACCGGAAGATTTATTTGTGGAAATTGAACCTGACGTGGACTTTACCATTGGAGATATTACGGTAAGTCCTGTGGCGATTTCCCATGATGCAGCACAACCTACCGCATATATTTTGCGACAACCGGGAAAGTCCATGGCAGTTATGACAGACCTTGGAAAGTATGATGATTATATCGTACAAAAGCTTCAGAATCTGGATGTGTTGTTGCTAGAAGCAAATCACGATGTACATATGCTTCAGGTGGGAAGCTATCCATATTACTTAAAACAACGTATCTTGGGGGATAAAGGACATTTATCAAATGAGTTATCCGGACAGTTATTAAGCGAAGTACTTCACGATAATTTTAAAACTGTTATATTAGGACATTTAAGTAAAGAAAATAATTACGAGAAACTTGCTTATGAAACGGTGAGATTAGAAGTAGATATGGCGGACAACCAATATAAAGCATCCGATTTCCCTATTCAGGTAGCCAAAAGAGACAGCGTATCAGAGATGATAGAAATATAATTACATTTACAAAAAGTAATAAAATACTTGCAAGTTTTGAAAACATACTTTAGTATAGTAAAAAGAAAAAGAAGAAA
The DNA here is from genome assembly GCA_012519695.1 of Clostridiales bacterium. Taxonomy (GTDB): domain Bacteria; phylum Bacillota; class Clostridia; order Lachnospirales; family Lachnospiraceae; genus Petralouisia. The sequence continues at coordinate 21,401 of JAAYPT010000041.1, forward strand.
AAGAGGAGAACATCATGGAAAAAAGAGCAGACAAAACCATTATTACTGTAGTTGGAAAAGATACTGTAGGAATCATTGCAAAGGTATGTACTTACCTTTCTGAGAATGAAATCAACGTACTGGACATCAGTCAGACAATTGTACAGGATTTCTTTAATATGATGATGATTGCAGATTTCAAAAAGGCAACAAAATCCTTTGATCAGGTTTCTAAAGATTTGGAACAGTTGGGCGATGAAATAGGCGTAAACATCAAATGTCAGAAAGAAGAAATTTTTAACAAAATGCACAGAATTTAAGGAGTGGTACAGACATGATAAATAGATGGGAAGTAAATGAAACCAATAAAATGATTGAGCAGGAGAATCTGGATGTGCGTACCATTACCATTGGTATCAGTCTGTTGGACTGCATTGATTCTGATTTGAAAAAATTAAATGAAAATATTTATAATAAGATTACAACAGTAGCAAAGGATTTAGTATCTGTTGGAACAACTATTGAAAATGAATTCGGTATTCCGATTGTAAATAAGCGTATTTCCGTTACTCCAATTGCATTAGTTGGTGGGGCTGCATGTAAGACCTCTGAGGACTTCGCAACAATCGCAGATACATTAGATGCGGCAGCAAAAGCGGTAGGAGTTAACTTAATCGGTGGTTATTCTGCATTGGTATCTAAGGGAATGACAAAGGCAGACGAGTTATTAATTCGTTCTATTCCAATGGCACTTTGTCGTACAGAACGTGTATGTAGTTCTGTAAATCTTGCATCTACTAAGACCGGTATCAACATGGACGGTGTAAGATTGATGGGAGAGATTCTTTTAGAGTTAGCAGAACTTTCAAAAGACAGAGATTCCGTAGATTGTATGAAGCTGGTTGTATTCTGCAATGCACCAGACGATAACCCATTTATGGCAGGTGCATTCCATGGTGTAACAGAAGCAGATGCTATCATTAATGTAGGTGTTAGCGGACCGGGTGTTGTTAAGACTGCATTAGAGCAGGTGCGTGGAGAAAGCTTTGAAGTATTATGTGAGACTATCAAAAAGACAGCATTCAAAGTAACCCGTGTAGGTCAGTTAGTAGCACAGGAAGCTTCCAGATTACTTGGAATTCCATTTGGAATCATAGACTTGTCCTTAGCACCAACTCCGGCAATCGGTGATAGTGTTGCAGACTGCTTATGCGAAATCGGTTTAGAGTTTGCAGGAGCACCGGGAACAACAGCAGCACTTGCATTATTAAATGACCAGGTGAAAAAGGGCGGTGTTATGGCATCTTCCTATGTAGGCGGATTAAGTGGAGCATTTATTCCTGTCAGCGAAGATCAGGGAATGATTAATGCAGTAGAAGCTGGTGCGATTACATTAGAAAAATTAGAGGCTATGACTTGTGTATGCTCCGTAGGACTGGATATGATTGCAATTCCGGGAGATACGAAAGCAACTACAATTTCCGGTATTATTGCAGACGAGATGGCATTAGGAATGGTAAATCAGAAAACAACAGCAGCACGTTTGATTCCGGTTATCGGAAAAGGTGTAGGTGATACCGTAGAATTTGGTGGATTATTTGGATATGCACCAATTATGCCGGTAAATCAGTATTCATGTGCTGATTTTGTAAATAGAAAAGGTAGAATTCCTGCACCAATTCATAGTTTTAAGAATTGATTGTGTAATATTTTAGTGTATGTTACAATATTGTCAGAGAATATTTATCGGAGGTGGGGCAGTTGAGTGAAAGAGAAGAATATCTGGACGACTTGCTAAAAGAGATGGACGATAAAAAAGGACAAAGAGAAAACATCAGGGAGGATGGAACAGTGGATAAATACGAAAAGGATTTAGAAGGAATCAACGAAGAAGATTTTTTGAAAGAATTTGAAAAAACACTGGGAGAAACCTCTGATACCGATATAGAAGCGGAGATTTCAAAAGACAGTAAGAGTGACAGCGAATTAGAACAGGAATTAGGATTAGACCAAAGTGACAGTCCATCAGACTTTATGGATAGTATCGGTTCAATTGTGAATGATGTCAAATCGAGTAATACAGAGGACACTTTAGGTGATGGAGATTTGCCGATAGACGAATCTTTGAAAAATTTTGCTGAGGAAGATCCTGACTTAGACGGAATTGGTCAAGAGTTCAATTTATCAGACGGATTGGATGATTTGAATGATATATCAGAGAAAACGGAAAGTGGTGAAACAGAGGATATCTCAGAAGCAGAACGGCTTGCAAGGGAAATCGAAGGATTGAACTTGGATATGGGAGAAGAACCTGTACAGAAGGCGACTAATGAGGTATCGGAAAAATCAGAAGAACCGCAGAAAACAGAAGAAAAAGGAAAGAAAAAGGGATTTTTCGCAAGGCTTTCTGCTATCTTGTTTGGCGAAGAGGAAGAAGAGGGCAAGAAGCCGAAAGCAGAGCCGTTAGCACCGGCTGATATTGAAAATTTATCAGAAGAAGAGCTAAGCGCATTGCGTGAATTAGAAGGTCAGACAACTGTTTCAGAAGAAGATGAAGAAGCGAAAAAGAAACAGGAAAAGGCGGAACAAAAAAAGGCTGAAAAAGAGCAAAAAGCGCAGGAAAAAGCAGAAAAGAAGGCAGAAAAAAAAGCCGCAAAAGAGCAAAAAGCAAAAGAAAAGGCAGAAAAGAAGGCTTTAAAATTACAGAATCAGGAACCTGTAGTAAAATCAAAGCCATTGCCGAAAAAACCGGTAATGCTAATCGTATTGTGTTGCCTGTCACTTGTTGTTTTAATAAACCTTTTAAGCGGACTTTCCGGTTACAATGCAGCAATTTCAGATGCGAAAGATTATTATCAGCAAGGTGAATATGTATCTGCTTTTAATTGTCTGGATGGAAAAGAAATGAAGAAGGCAGACAAAGAGTTTTACGAAAAAGCAAAACTGAATGCATATTTACAACAGCAGATTGAAAGTTATAATACATATCAAAGCCAGAGTATGTACAATGAAGCATTAGCAGCATTGATATGCGGTGTTGGCAGATATGATCGTTTTATTGCAGAGGCAACAACTGCCGGAGTAGATAAAGAATATAATAAAATGCTTCAGAGTATCGAAGAACAATTAAATAGTAATTATCAGATGTCCGTAGATGATGCAAGAGCTGTATATGCATTAGATGATAAGAAAGAATTTACATATGCGGTAGCTGATGTGATTAACAAGTTAGGACTAGAGAAAGTAGAGCAGTAGGACAGGAGAGACAAAGCATGATAGCAATTGTGGATTATGATGCAGGAAACCTCAAAAGTGTAGAAAAAGCATTGAAGTTTCTTGGACAGGAAAGTGTAGTAACCCGTGACCGAAAAGAGATTCTTAGTGCTGATAAGGTGATTTTACCGGGTGTAGGTGCATTTGGAGTTGCAATGGAGAATCTGAAAAAATATGAGCTGGACAAGGTTATCCGAGAAGTGACAGAAAATAAGACACCATTTTTGGGAATTTGTCTGGGGCTTCAGTTATTGTTTGAAGGAAGCGAAGAAAGCAGTGGCGTAGAAGGACTTCATATTTTAGATGGAGAAATTGTAAAGATTCCAGAAGAACCGGGGCTTAAGATTCCACATATTGGGTGGAATTCCTTGAAATTGCAGAATCATAGCAGATTATTTGAAGGAATTCCAGAAGATGCATTTGTCTATTTTGTTCATTCCTACTATTTGAAAGCCAAGGAAGAAAGCATTGTAAAGGCGGTAACAGAGTATGGTGTGAATATTCATGCATCCGTAGAAAAAGAAAATGTATTTGCATGCCAGTTCCATCCGGAAAAGAGCAGCAGTGTAGGACTTAAAATTTTAGAGAATTTTGCAAAGATAGGGGAGGTATAAAGATGTTTACAAAAAGAATCATTCCCTGTCTTGATGTAAATAACGGACGGGTAGTAAAAGGCGTAAATTTTGTAAATCTTCGTGATGCAGGTGATCCGGTAGAGATTGCAGCAGCTTACGACAAAGCAGGTGCTGACGAAGTGGTGTTTTTAGACATAACAGCATCCTCCGATGCCAGAAATACAGTAGTAGATATGGTGCGAAAGGTGGCTGAAAAGGTCTTTATTCCATTCACCGTTGGCGGCGGAATTCGTACCGTAGAAGATTTTAAAGTATTGTTGCGTGAAGGAGCAGATAAAATATCAATCAATTCTTCTGCGATTAATACACCAAGACTCATCAGTGATGCCGCAGATAAGTTTGGCAGTCAGTGTGTAGTGGTTGCCATTGATGCCAGAAGACGTGAGGACGGAAAAGGCTGGAACGTATATAAAAATGGCGGTAGAATTGATACCGGACTAGATGCAGTAGAATGGGCGATAAAGGCTAATCAACTGGGCGCAGGAGAGATTCTGTTGACAAGTATGGATTGTGACGGTACCAAAGCGGGATATGATTTGGAATTGACCAGAACCATTGCAGAGAATGTTTCCATACCGGTAATCGCATCCGGTGGAGCAGGCACCATGGAACATTTTAAAGAAGCCCTTACGGTAGGAAAGGCAGATGCAGCATTGGCAGCATCCTTATTCCATTATAAGGAATTAGAGATTATGGAATTAAAAAATTATTTAGCAGAATGTAAAATACCGGTAAGAAGATAGAAGGCAGATATATGGGAATGATAGAAAATGACTGGTTGCAGGCAGTTGGTGGTGAATTTAAAAAGCCTTACTATGCCCAGTTGTATAAGTTTATAAAAGAAGAATATAATACAAAAGTGATTTATCCACCGGCAGATGATATTTTTAATGCATTACATCTTACACCATTAAGTAAGGTAAAAGTGTTAATCTTAGGACAAGACCCGTATCATAACGAAGGACAGGCACATGGACTTTGTTTTTCCGTAAAGCCGGAGGTAGATATTCCACCATCCTTAGAAAATATTTATAAAGAACTCAAGGACGATTTGGGATGTAAAATCCCAAATAATGGTTATCTGGTAAAATGGGCAGAACAGGGAGTGCTGATGCTTAATACAGTATTAACAGTGCGAGCTCATCAGGCGAATTCTCATCAGGGAAGAGGCTGGGAGCAGTTTACGGATGCAATTATTAATGCAGTAAATGCGCAGGATCGTCCTATTGTGTATATGCTTTGGGGAAGACCGGCACAGAGCAAAATTCCCATGTTGACTAATCCGAAACACTTGATATTAAAGGCTCCACATCCAAGTCCATTATCTGCATATCGAGGATTTTTCGGATGCAAGCATTTTAGTCAGGCAAATGCGTTTTTGGAGAAAAACGGAATAGAACCAATTGATTGGCAAATAGAAGATAGATAATTTGTGTAAAAAAGAGTCCGCTTGTCGGACTCTTTCGCGCCCGAGCGGTGTCGTTTACGACTAATTTCTTCTCCGCGAGGTTCGCTTCCTTAGCGGAGCGTTTTTCATGTAATAGGACGCAATTTCCTATTAC